>CALDQK010000320.1 GCA_937911525.1 uncultured bacterium | reverse complement strand
GATGGGCAAGATCTGCCCGTCGGATTTCAGATCGGGGTCGAGTGCGTCGCGGCGCAACGGTCACGAGAACCTCCGCAGGAGCCCGTCTCAAGCAAGGCGCCCGCTGGTCGATCCGCGGCCGAATGGTGATCTGGATCGTGGACACCTTCGCCGCCGAGTCGGCGCTAGCGCGGGATCAGCTCGCTGGCGCCGCGTCGGCGCGGGATCTTCAGCACCTGGCCGCGGCGGATCAGGTCGGAGTCGGACGGGATCCCGTTGGCCTGGCGAATCGCCGCTTCGCTGACGCCGTAGTGGCGAGCCAGGCCCCAGATCGTGTCGCCGCGCACCACCTCGTGCCGGCGGAAGGCCGGCGCAGGCTCGGGCTGCGGGAGAGGCTGCGGCTCGGCCGGCGGAGCCGGGAGCGGCGGCTGCGCCGCGCGGACCGGCCCGGCGTCGCTGCGCGGCGTGGCTGGAGCGTTCGTGTCGCCGCGGGGCGCGCTCATGGCCGCGGGCGCTGGCCCGACCTCGGGGGCCGGCTCCGGCTGAGGCAGCCCGCGCCCGTCGGCCAGGCGCTGGTCCAGCTCCTGGGTCCGCTCGACCTGGGCCAGGGTCGAGCCGAGCGCGTCCGCCAGGCCCTCGCGCCCCTCGGCCCGCAGGCGGCGCTGGACGGCGCTTAGGATCTGCGCCTCGTCGTCGTAGCTCTGCAGGCGGTTGGCCGAGACGTCGCTCAGAGCGCGGTTCAGCTGGTAGCGAGCCCTGCGCCGACCGAGGGCCCCGTAGAAGGGCACCATGCTGCCCGCGTAGGGGTCGTCGCTCGCGCCCTCCTGCGCGCCGCCGAGCAGCCAGCTCACGTTGTCCACCTCGTCGAGGGGACCGCCCGCGCGGCGGTGGTCCTGATAGACCTCCTCGAGCAGCGCCTTGCGCTTGCGCTCGTAGGCGTCGAAGGCGCTCTGCAGGCGCTGACCGACCTCGCGCTCCTCCCGCTCCTGGCGCGCCGCGATCTGTCGCTCGAGCGCCGCCCGCAGGTTGGGGTTGTCGCCCAGGCGCTGGCGAGCCGCCTCGCGCTCGTCCGCCAGCAGCTTGGCCCGGCGAGAGATCCCCTCGAGCTGGTGGGCGAAGCGCGCCTCCTCGACCTCGAGCTTCCGGTAGAGGAAGTTGCGGTAGTCGCCCCAGGCGTCGTGGTAGGCCCTGGCCGCCTCGGCGACCGACTCGGGCGTGGCGTCGGGGTCATTGGCGGCCGCCAGGAAGGCCTGGCCAGCCTCGCCCAGGTTCAGGCGCGCCTCGCGCAGGTCCAGCTCGTCGTGCGCCCAGCGCTCGAGGTCCTCGGCGATATAGAGCACCACGGCCAGCTCGGCCGCGGTGTAGAACCAGCCCGCCACGTTGCCCAGCTTGCCGACCCGCGAGAGCGCGGCCAGCCGGCCCGTGCGGCGGGCGGTCTTGAGGTCGAGGACCCACTTGAAGCCGGCGATCGTGCCCTTGACCGCCGCCGAGCTGAGCCCCAGCGCGGTCAGCGAGATCATGAACACCTTCCCGCTGAACTCGCCCTCCACGATCATGGGCAGGGCCAGGCCCGCGGCCAGCACGGCGTTGGTCTTGAGCACGCCGTTGACGAAGCCGGGCTTGACGAAGCGCTCCAGGTAGCGGGTGTAGGCCACCTCGCTCAGGCGCGCGCCGGCGACGAAGAGCCCGTAGTGCTTGTAGAAGTCGGTCGTCATCAGCCCGTCGAAGAACTCTTCGATCCGGTTGCGGTCCCCCGTCTTGACCACGACCGCCAGCTCCTTCAGGAAGAGCGCCAGGCCGAAGTGCGCCAGGCCGGCGCCCTGCTTGAGCGCGCCCTCGCGGCTCAGGCGGCCCCACTCGACCGTCCCGTCGGCGCGCCGGTAGTTGCGCAGCGCGTCCGGCTTGGGCTGGCCGCGCTGGGCGAGCATCTCCTCCTGCGCGTTGCGGAGCGCCTCGCCCTCCTTGGGGACGACGCGCTCGTAGCGCCCGTCGGCGCGGGCCGTCCAGGCCTTGGTGTTGTCCGCCAGGTAGGTGTTGAGCGTGTCGGTCAGCTTGGCCTTGAGGCGCGCGTCCTCGATCGGGAAGGCCAGCTCGACCCGGCGCTCGGTGTTGCGGACCATCCAGTCGGCGCTCGCCAGGTAGGTCGTGTTCTTGCCGCCGTTGTGGAACTGGAACACCCGGGTGTGCTCGAGGAAGCGCCCCACCAGCGAGCGGACGCGAATGTTCTCGCTCAAGCCCGGCACGCCCGGCTTGAGCGTGCTCACGCCGCGCACGATCAGGTCGATCTGAACCCCCGCCTGGCTCGCCTGGTAGAGCGCCCGGATCAGCTTCGGGTCGTTGAGCGAGTTCATCTTGGCCACGATCCGGGCCGGCTTCCCCTGCTTGGCCGCCTCCGTCTCGGCCGCGATTCGCTCCAGCAGCGTGTCCTGCAGCGTGAAGGGCGCCTGGAGCAGCTTGTTCAGCTCGGCCGGGCCGACCTTGCCGCCCGTGCCCTCGAGCTGGGTGAACACGCGCTCGAGGTCGCGCGCGATCGCCGGGTCCTTGGTGAAGAAGCTGTAGTCGGTGTAGATCCTGGCCGTGCCGGGGTTGTAGTTGCCCGTCGCCAGGTGGCTGTAGCGGACCGTCTTGCCCTGCTCGACCCGCTCGATCGTGAGCGCCTTGGCGTGGGTCTTGAGCCCGGGCGGACCGAAGATCACCTTGGCGCCCGCCTCCTGCAGGCGACGAGTGACCTGGCTGTTGTTCAGCTCGTCGAAGCGCGCCCGCGTCTCGACCAGGACGGTGACCTGCTTGCCGGCCTTGGCCGCCGCGACCAGGGCCTCGGTGATCGCCTTGTCCGCGCCGCCGGTCCGGTAGAGGGTCTGGCGGATCGCGCGCACCTGCGGGTCCTTGGCCGCCTGCTGGAGCATCTCGACGACCGGGTCGTAGCTCTGGAAGGGGTGGTGCAGGAGCAGGTCCCCGCGGCGCACGGCGTCGAACACGTTGGCGCCGACCGGCAGCTCCTTGGGGCGCGTCGGGGTCGGGCGCTCGTAGAGCAGCTCGGGTCGCTCGAGCTCGACCATGGGCCCGAGGCGGTTCATGTCCACGGGGCCCTCGACCGCGAACACCTGACCCGCGGGGACGTTGAGCGCGCGCGCGAGCGCGGCCCGCGTCTCCGGGCTGGCGCTCGCGCCGACCTCGACTCGGACCGGCGCGCCGTACTGGTGAGCGACGCCGCTGCGGCCCCAGAGGTCGGCGTTGCGGGTGACCCGGAACACCTCGCTGCTCTTGACCTCCTGGCTGAGCAGCCGGGAGAGCTCCGCCTGGACCAGGTCCGTCGAGACGCGGAAGCGGCTGCTCTCGCCGGGGAGCGTGACCGCCTCGGGCAGACCCTTGGGCAGCTGCACGACGGCCTGCTTCCCGTCAGCGAAGGTCACCAGCATGCTCAGCCGCTGGTCGGCCACGCGCGGAAAGTGCTCGCCGACGGGGACGACCCGCAGCTCACCCTTGACGTGCTCGCGCGTCCACTCGCGCGCGAAGCTCCGCTCGGACTCGCTCAGCTTGCCCTGGTTGAGCTCGATCCCGTGGCGCTTCAGCTCGGGCAGGACCTCCTGGTTGAGCAGGCGGTATTGCTCGCGGACCATGGCCTGCGCCTCGCGCACGACCCGGTCGAGGGTCTCCTGCGGCGTGTAGCCGTCCGAGCGCGGGGCCGTGCGCAGCGAGCGGACCTCCTCCTGGAGGCCGCTGACGCGGACCTGGAAGAACTCGTTCAGGTTGCTCGACGCGATCGTGAGGAAGCGCAGCCGCTCGAGGGGCGGGACCGAGGCGTCCTTGGCCTGGGCCAGCACGCGCCGGTTGAACTCGATGAAGCTGACCTCGCGGTTGAGCAGGTCAGCCACCCGCCGGGTGTCGGGGACCGCCTCGCTCGGCAGGGGCTGGATCGCCCCTCCGGCGCGCAGGGCGGCCAAGGCCTGCTTGATCCGGCCCGCCTCGACGCGCGGGTCGCTGCCCAGCCGCCTCCCCTGGGCGTCGACCAACTCGACCATTCGCCCGTCCTGGAGCTGCGCCAGCTGGCGGAGCAAGACCACGTAGCGGACCAAGCGCGC
>CALDQK010000319.1 GCA_937911525.1 uncultured bacterium | reverse complement strand
CTGGCCGACCACATAGCTGACGCCCTCGCCCCGCAGCGTCTCCCGCTCGGGCTCGAGCTCGAGCGGCCCGCCTGGCAGCTCCTCGATCGGGAGGGAGCCGCGCACGCCCGTGCCCAGGAGCTGGACCGAGAGCCGGTTGCTGCGCACGGCGATCACGTGACCCGTGAAGGTCTCCCCGAGCTGGCCCTGGAAGAGCTCGGCCACGAGCTGGCGGAAGCGGTCGTCCTCCGCGCGGCTGGCCCGGCGGGCGCGGCCGTCGAGCTCCTCGGCCAGCTCGCCCAGGCGCGGGTCACCGGCGACCTGCTCGCGGTCGCCCGCGAGGTGGGCCTTGAGGATCCGATGCACGCTGAGGTCGGCGTAGCGGCGGATCGGCGAGGTGAAGTGCAGGTAGCCCGGGGAGGCGAGCGCGAAGTGGCCGGCGGGTTGGACCTGATAGCGCGCGCGTCCGAGCACCCGGCGCAGGACCGTCCGGACCTGGGGCGCGACGTCGGAGGTCTGAAACTGCTCCTGGAAGGCCGCCAAGCCGCGCGGGGTGAGCCGATCGCCGAAGGCGGGCAGGAAGCCGAAGTTGCGCGCGAACTCGGCCAGGGTCGCGACCCGCTCGGGGTCTGGCTCGTCCTGGACGCGGTAGAGGGCGGGCAAGCCGCGCTCGGCCAACCAGGCGGCCACGCCCTCGTTAGCGGCGACCATCAGCCGCTCGACCAGGCGGTGCGCGCTGTTCTCGTGGCGGGGGACGACCTCGCTCGCTCGCCCGTCCTCGTCGAGCTTCAGCCCGACCTCCTCGCGCTGGATCTCGAGGCCGCCACGGGCCTTGCGGACGACGCCCAGGCGGGAGGCCGCCGTGCGCAGCCAGCGCAAGGTCTCCTGCAGCTCGGGGGGGACGCCGCTGGGGTCGTCCTGGTCGAGGAAGGCGGCCACCCCGGCGTAGCTGAGCCGGGCGTGGCTGCGCAGGCGGCTGAGGTAGACGTCACGGGCGGTGACCGCGCCGTCGCAGTCGATCCGCAGCTCGATCGTGACCGTCGCCCGCTCCTGCTCGGGGAGCAGGCTCAGCAGCCCCTCCGAGAGCTCGCGGGGGAGCATCGGCACCACGTGGCCCGGCAGGTAGGTGCTCGTGGCGCGGCCGCGCGCTTCGCGGTCGAGGGCCGAGCCCTCGGGGACCAGGGCGTCCACGTCGGCGATCGAGACGAACACCCGCACCGCGCCGTCGGGCTGGGCCGGCAGGGCGCTGAGCGCGTCGTCGAGGTCGCGGGAGGTGGGCGCGTCGATCGTGAGCGTCGGGACCTCGCGCAGGTCTCGCCGACCCTCCCAGCTGGGGAGCTCGCCGGCGCGGGCCTCGGCCAGGGCGTCCTCAGGGAACTCGGCGCGGATCCCCCAGCGGACGAGCGTCGCGGTCAGCGGGCGCTCGTCCTCCGGCACGCTCCGCTCGAACACGACCTCGTCGCCTTCGATCCGGGCCACCAGGCAGGCGTCGCGCTCGAGCTCCTGGGGCGCGTCGCGCAGCGGCCAATCGCTGCTCGCGACCTGCGGGTCGGGGCGCAGGAAGCGCTTGCCGCGCCGCTCGACCAGGGTCCCGTAGAGCGCTTCGCGCCAGCGGGAGACGAGCTTCAGCTTGCTCGCGGTCACGCCGCGATCGTCGGGGGTCAGCTCAGCCTCGACCTCGTCGCCCTGGAGGAAGCCCCGCAGGGCTGGCGGCGGCACGAAGGCGCTCTCGTCGCGCTCGGCCAGGTCGAGGAAGCCGAAGCCGCGCGGGTGCACACTGAGCACGCCGCGGGCAGGGGAGGGGAGTTGCATGGTTTCGATTATCGCTCCTTTCAGCGATCGCGCCCGCGCCCTCGCTCGCTGGACGAGGTCGCCGGGGGCGAGTGTCGCTGGCTAGAATCGCGGCATGCGCATCCTGCTCGCCCTCGACTTCTCCTCCCTGACCGACGCGCTCGTGGCGCAGGTCGAGACCATCGCCGGCGGTGCGTCGCCCGGCGGCCAGTCGGTGGAGGTGTTCGTGCTCCACGTGGCGGCGCCTGACCCCGACTTCGTCGGCTACGAGGCCGGGCCCCAGTCGGTGCGTGACCAGCGCGCCGCCGAGCTACGCGACGAGCACCGCGAGCTCGAGGCGATCGCGGAGCGCCTCGCGGCGCACCCCCGCATTCAGGCGCACCCGCGCCTGATCAGCGGCGCCACCGCGGAGACCCTCTGCGCCCAGGCCGAGGAGCACTCCGCCGACTGGATCGTGATGGGCTCCCGCGGGATCGGCGCCGTCCAGGAGCTCTTCCTCGGCAGCACCTCCAAGGAGGTGCTCCAGAACTCGCCCTGTCCCGTCCTGATCGTGCCGGCTCACCTCGCGTCGAGGTGAAGCGGTCTAGCGGCTAGAAGCTCGCCCCGTAGGGGTTCCACGCGATCGTGGTCTCGCGCCGCTCGGCGTCGAGGGCGACCTCGTCGTGGAGGAGCTCCATCAGGCGGTCCTTGACCTCCTCCAGGAACTCGTCGCGGGACATGCCCGCGATCCGCCAGTCGTCCATGACCCGGCTGACCGGGTCCGCGTCCTGGGTGGCGTTGGTGGTCGTCGCCTCCTTGCGGAGGGCCTTGCTCAGCGCCTCGGGGACGGCCTTCTTGGGCGCCTCGGGGGCCGGCGTCGGCGTGTTGCCCGGCGCATGGCGATACTCGATCTGCGGGACGGCCTCGCCGCGCCAGGCGCCGAGCTGCGGGCCGAGGGTCTCGCCGGCGGTGGGGGAGGGCCCCGGCTGCTGGGCGCGGGCGCGGGCGACGTAGCGCCGCTCGGCGGCGTAGGCCTCGCCCTCGAGTTGGTCCGTGCGGGACTGGCTGCCCGGGCCGGAGACCCGGCCCTGGGCGTCCTGCACGACGTGCGTCACCTCGTGGACCAGGGTGCCCATGCCCTCGACCGACTCGGGCGAGTAGGTGCCCGGACCGAACACGATCCGCTCGCCCAGGGCGAAGGCCTGCGCCTCGAGGTCGCCCGCGAGGTCCTCGGCGTCGGCGCCGGTGTGCAGGCGGACCATGGACAGGTCGGCGCCGACCTCGCTCTCGAGGCGGTTGCGCAGCGACCACTCGAGCGGGAGCCCGGGCTGCTCCAGGGTCGGCAGGCGCTCGATCACCCGGCTCAGGCGGCGCTGCTCGCGGCGGGGGAGCTGATCCCAGGCGTCGCTGCCGGGGATCGGCAGCTCGCCGCCGGTGATCCCGCGCAGGCGGCGCGCCAGGCGGGTCGCGTTGGCGTCGGCGCCGTCCTTGAAGAGCAGGTGCTGGAAGGCGCTCAAGCCGAGGATGCCCGCGGAGCCGGCCGCGAAGAGCATCAGCTTCCAGCGGTGCCAGAGCTTGGTGATGATGTTGTCGGTCCGCGCGATGTCCTGGAAGGACTTGCCCGCGGCGTTGAGGGGCATGTCCTCGGCGACCTCGAACAGGTAGGTCTGCGTCGGCAGGACCGCCTTGAAGTGCTCCTTGCCCTCGGTCTTGACCGGGATCCGCACCTCGCGGACCTCGTCCAGGCCCCAGCCGATGATCGGGACGCGCTGCTGGAAGGCGCTCGGGGTCGGGTTCGAGCCGGCGTAGACGCCCTTGCCCAGGTAGCCCTTACCGGCCCGCAGCCGGCCGCTCTCCTTGATGCCCTGACCGCCGACCATGTCGGCGAAGTGGAAGGCGAAGCCCTCGACCTTCTCGCCGGAGCGGAAGCGCTTCATCAGGTCGTGGGCCTGCTGCGCGGTGTAGCCCTGGGAGCGCAGCGCGCGGAACTCGTAGTAAGCGGCCTGGGTCGTGCTCTTGTAGCCGTGCTTCTGCATCATCAGGCCGAGGCGCTCGACCCCGTCCTGCAGTCGCTTGACGACCTCGCTCCCGCCCTTCTTGGAGTCCTGCCAGCGGCGCACGCTGGAGGAGATCCCGCGGACCATCTCGAGGGGCAGCCCGATCGCGCGCCGCATGCCGCGGCCGAGGCGATTGACGACCTCGTTGCTGGTGAACCAGGTCTTGATCCGCGTCAGGCGGGACTTCACGAAGCTGACCGCGTGGTCCATGGCCTTCGCCAACAGACGCGCGGCCTTGGTCTCGCTCAGCACCCAGCCCAGCGCCCGCTTACCGCGGCGCAGGATCGCGCCGCTGACGAAGGGGATCGGGATCACGCCGACCAGGCAGAGCAGCCGCTCGTAGACGTCGAGCTGCTGCCAGGTCAGGATCGCGCGCCCCACGATGGCGCAGAGCACGTCGTAGACGTCGCCCACGATCGGGATGAAGCCGATCCCGATGTCGGCCAGGGTCGCGACGCCCTTGCCCAGCTGGCGGAACATGCCCACCACCTGATCGATCCCCGAGTCCTTGACCGGCGCGGGGGCGATGATCGGCCCGCCCGCGTCGTCCTCGGCCTTGAGCGCCAGGCTGCCCGGGTAGCCCGCCCGCAGCTTGGGCAGGACCTGGGGCGCGGCGCCCGGCTGGCTGCGCTGGTAGGGGGTCTCGTCGAAGGTGGGGAAGAGCAGGGTGCTGCCGAAGGCGACGCCCTTGAGGTCACCGCCCAGCTGCTTGCCGTTGTAGACCGCTGAGCGGCGGTAGCCGTCGCCCTTGCGAAAGAGCTCGTCGCCCGTGTCCTGGCTGAACAGGCTGAACACGCCGCCGACGGCGTAGTTGGCCAACGCCAGCGTCCCGTGCCAGGCGGCGTGCACGCCGTCGTAGGCGACCGAGCCGATCGCGCCGGCCGTGGTGCCGAGCCCGGGAATGAAGCTGATCAGCGCGCCGCAGAAGAAGTGGTCGACGTCCGCGATCTCCGCCTCGGTCAGGTTGGTGCCGAAGCGCGCGTTGAAGCGCTCGTCGTCCCCCTTCCCGTAGCGGTACTGCATCACGATCTCCCAGGCGTGGATGGCGGTCTTGAGCCGCAGCGTCCCCGCCTTGTAGAGCGTCTGATAGCCCTGGGGCTCGCGCCCGGCGGCCACGTAGCGGCGCGCGGTGTTCCACACCGCGGCCGCGCCGCGACCGCGGGCGTCGTCGAAGTAGTCGCCGGGGTGCAGGCTCTGGCCCTCGCTCGAGAGCCCCACCACCGCGCGCTTGCCCCCGCTGCCGTAGGCCTGCAGGACCGCCTTCTCGTTGCGCTCGGCCTGCTCCTCGAGCTGATCGCGCCCGCCGACCTGCAGCCCGTTGCCGCTCTCCGAGCCGCCGCTGAGCAGGGGACCCTGGCGGACCGTGTCGAGGGTCGGCGCGCCGCCCTGCTCCTGCGCCACGTGGGTCAGCTCGTGGGCGAGGAGGGCCATGCCGTGGGCCGAGTTGGGCGCGAAGCGGCCCGTGTTGAAGAAGATCGCCTCGCCCAGCGTGAAGGCCTCGGCGCCGACCATCTCCGCGGCCAGTTGGGCGCTGGGGTCGGTGTGGACCTTGACCCGCGAGAAGTCGCTCCCGAGCAGGCGCTCGAAGTCCTGCTGGATCCCGCGCGGCAGGTAGCTGCCCTGGCTGGTGCCGAGCTCCTCGCGGAAGCCGAAGGGCACCTCGCCCGGCGTGCCCCCCGAGGCGCGCACCGTGTTGCTGCTGACCGAGCGGCGCAGCGTCGCGGGGCGCGCGTGAGCGGTCCCGAAGCGCGCGGCGCGCCCGACGCCCTCGAGCCCGGCGGTGGCCTTACGGCGGATCTTGCCGACCAGCGCCTCGGCCCGGTTGAGGTTCGCGCTCCCCAGGCCCGCGTAGATCACGCGCTCGTTGTGGTACGCGGCCTGCTCGAGGGGGTCCGTCGTGCCCGTGACCGAGACGCCGTGCAGCTGGCTCGTGTCGCGCGCGACCCGCCCCTCGCGGTCCTGGACCACGTGGGTCAGCTCGTGGCCGATCAGCGCCTGTCCGCGCGCGCTGCCGGGGTCGAAGCTGCCCTGCGCGAAGTAGATCGAGTCGCCCCGGGTGAAGGCGTCGGCCGAGAGCGCCGCCGCGGCGTGGGCCGCGGCGGGGTCGGTGTGGACGCGCACGTCGCCCAGGTCCTGGGCGAAGAGCCCCTCCATCAGCGCGAGCACGCCGGCCGGCAGCTCCTCTCCGCTGCTCTGGCCGAGGGCGCCCTCGAGGTCGAAGCCGTCGAGCTCGCCGCCCTCGCCGCCGACGCCGTGGCGGCGATGCACGCCCGCCGAGAAGGCGGCGGCCTGGGCGCCAGCGCTGGCCCGCCGCTTGACGACGGGCATCTCGACCGTCGGCGCCTCCGAGACGGGGACGGTGGCGGAGGGGCTGATCGTGACCTCGAGCGAGAGCCCCTGGAGGGTGACCTTCACGAAGCACCTCCTGCGGCCACAGCGCCGACGCCGCCCGCGCTCCACGCCACTGGCGCGCCGAAGAAGCTGCCCGGCTTGGGCTCGCTCTCGAGGGCCGCCGGGCTCAGCTGCTGGTCCGTGGGCAGGGCGAAGGGGAAGCCCGGCTCGGGGAAGTCGGCGACGCGGAACGCGCAGCTCTCGTCTGCCCGCAAGGGAGGGTAGTCCTGCGCCTGAGGAGGCAGCAGCGAGGCGGTGGCCTCGATCTCCCCGCCGGTTACCTCGGGGTGTCCGAAGGTGTTGCCGTGATCGAGCAGCACGCAGTTGATCAGCTTCGCGCTCCCCTTGTCATAGATCGTCCCGCCCGCGTGGATGCTCTGGCCCGCCAGCTCGTCCTCCGACAGGTTCGCGACGAAGGTGCACCCCGTCAGCTTGGCCGAACTGGTCCCCTCGATCCAGAGGGCGCCGCCGCCCTCGACCCCGCGATTGGCGACGAAGAGGCAGTTCTCGGCGACCAGGCGCGAGCCTTCGCGCAGCGCGATCGCGCCGCCCGTCTGGCCGGTGTTGCCCCAGAACAGGCAGCGCTCCAGCTTGAGGAAGCCGCTCTGGATCGAGATCGCCCCGGCCCCAGGGCGCGGATCGTCGTGCTCGTCGTCGAAGAACACGCAGTCCTGGATGGTGACGCGGTTGACGCTGCCAAGCACGGCTAGCGCGCCGCGGGCGCAGCGCGCGTCGCGGAACACCAGCCCGCGCAGGGTCACCCGCTTGCGGCTGCCGTGGACCTCGAGCAAGGGCTCGCCAGCCGGCCCTGCGACGACGGCGGGCTGGCTGAGCTCGGCGGCCGCCAGGGTCACGTCGCCTTCCAGGCGACAGGCACCGTGATAGGCCCCGCTCAAGGCCTCGCTCCCGCCCCGCAGGGCGTGCAGCGGGCTGCTCTCGCTGCCCACCGCGAAGCGCTGACGGAGGCTGGTCAGGTCGAGCCCAGGCGCCAGGATCGTCACGCCAGGCCGCCTTCGCTGAAGTGCAGCTTCTGGCCGTAGCGCGCCAGGTCACCGAGGTCGAGCGTGAAGGCGTTGCCTTGCTCCTGCTTGCGACCCGACACGACCGGGCTCGCGCCGAAGAGGCGCTTGAGCCAGCTCGGAGTCTCGGTCTTGTAGGTCCGGCCCATGTGGCCCCAGGGGTTGCGCAGGATCACGAAGCGGCTCCCGTCCTCCTCCTCGCGCAGCTCGACCACCTCGTAGGCGTGGGTCGAGGCCATGCCCGGCACGACCGAGGTGTTCTCTCCGCCGCTCTGACCGGTCCCGCCGCGACCCCAGCCGAGGGTGTCGATTCCGACCACGCCGCCGCTGGCGTGCAGCGCCTTCATCCGCTCCCAGAGCGCGAGCGCCTTGGGCGAGTAGACCCGCTGGCCTTCCTTGCTGCGCGAGCCGAGCGGGCGCTCGAGCCACTCGCCGTAGTAGGCGTGCAGCGCGCGCAGGCCCTTGCGGCTGACCTTGGCCTTGCGGGCGTGGGTGAGGGTGTAGGCCAGCTCGGTCCGCTGATGCGGCCGATCCCGGCGCATCGCGTTCCACTCCTTCTTCCACTCCGGCTTGGTCCGGTAGGCGAGGATCTTGTCGACGTCCTTGGCGGGGAGCCCGGGGATCGAGCGCAGCTCGCCCTCGCTCTCGTTCTTCTCGTCGAAGGGCATGTGCCGCTCGATCAAGCTCTGCTCGGACACCACGCCGAGGATCGCCTCGAAGGCCTCGTTGATCCAGCCGCCAGCGATCCCGCCGTAGCCGCCGCCCTTGAACGCCGCGAAGGCCTTCTCGGCCAGGCCCGCCCACACGAACTGGTGCTGCTTGCCCGAGCTGGTGTAGATCGGCTGACCGAAGTACTCGACGACCGAGCGGGCGACCCGCACCCAGCGCTCGTGGAAGCGGATCACATCGTCGCCGTCGTCGTTGAAGCTGACCTCCTTCTCGTAGAAGCGCACCGAGACCGAGCCGTCGGGATGCTCGTAGAACATGTCCTGGATCACCTGCGGGCGCGAGCGCGCGATCGCCGAGAGCGCGGCCAGGAAGTAGCAGGTGCCCAGCGAGCCCTGGACGACGTCCTCGGCCGCGATCCGCACCTGGCGGTTCTCCTCCTTGAAGAGGGGCTTGTTGTTGGGGGCGTGCGCCAGCTGATACCAGGTGCGCTTCTGCAGCAGACCTTCGCTGAGCGCTGCCAGAGGGACGTGGACCGTGCGCTTGCCCGAGTAGCCCGTCAGCTCCGCGTTGACCTCGTAGCCCGCGCCGATCCGCCGGCGAATGTCGACCTGGGTGCCCCTCCCCAGGATCACGTCCGTCCCGTCCTGGTGGGTGTAGCGGCGAGTGCACTCGGGGTCCTTGAACACCTGCGTGTCCGCCCGGATCAAGCCGTTGGGGGTGGCGGGATCGGCGCGTTGGACGCCGCGATCGATCTCGAAGCTCGACCAGACCTCGACGCCGAGCAGCGAGCGCCAGCGCAGGGCGGCGCGGAACTTATCCAGCTCGCACAGGTCGGCCACGCTGGCGATGGCCGCCTCGTGCCCCTCCTGCGCGCTGCCGGCCTCGGCGGAGGCTTGGCGCTGGTAGGCGGTCTGGGCGCGCTGCTCGACCTGGGTGCGGGGCGCGATCGCCGAGAGGTTGAGCGCGGGGAGCTCCCGTCGAAGGGAAGAGAGGCGCTCGTCCCCCTCCAGGGCCGCGCTGCGGAACTGCTCCATCGCGGAGGAGGAGACCTCCTGGCCGAGGAGCTTGATCGCGTAGGCCGCGAAACCACCGTCCAGCAGGCGAGTGCGCGCGTAAGGGGTGATCGCCTGCTGCGCGAAGCGCAGCAAGCCGAGGCTCGCCCCGTAGGCGTCCTCCTCGGCGCGGTCCTTGTAGGCAGCGCCGAGCTTGTTCTCGAAGAGCTTCGCGATGGAGGCGTCGAAATCCTTGCCGAGCCCAACGAGCTGCTTCTCGTCTTCCTTGCGGGCCTCGTAGCCGCGGCGGAAGTGCTCGTAGAGCTCGAGGTTCTTGGTCTCCCGCAGGAAGATCCCGATCGCCTTGATCTGCTCGCGGGGAAGCTCCCAGGCGATCTGGGCCAGGACCCCCTGGTCGGGCAGGTCGCCGCTCCCGTTCACGAGCAGCGCGCCCAGCAGGCCGCGGACCTCCCCGGGGACCGTGTTGCCGAGCCGAACGTGCGGCATGTTCTGGGCGACCGCGCGAGCGATCTCGAGCTGCCAGCGAGCGACGACCGCGTCGTCCTCCTCTCCGACCTGGTAGCCGAGGGAGAGCTGGAGCGCGCCGATCTCGATGTCGGCTCCCTCGAGATCTCCGAGGCGCTGCTCGAGGAGCGCCTTGGCCCCGGCGACCGAGCGGTCACGCAGCCGCTGCAGGGTCGTCTGGAGGTCGACCGGGGAAGCGTCGAGCTCCGGCGCGAAGTTGAAGCTCAGCTGTGGCTTAGGGAGGGTGAACTCAGCCATTCGGAGGAATTATAGAGGCTCCCACCGCCAGCCTCGGCCCCTGAGCGACCTCGCTAACCCATTGGGCTGCAATCGCTTGGAGCCAGAGCGGGTTCACTTGATCCGCGCGGGGAGGGGGGATCCCCTGCCGCGGACGCTGAACGTACGTTCGCCCATGAGGGCTTCGCCAGCGGGAGCGGCGAGGTGATCCCTGAGCTCCGCATGGGGGTCGAGGCCTAGGGCAAGCTCGCGCCGACCCGCGCCAACGTGATCCGGCTCTGTCAATCTCCGCGGGCGCCGGGTGCTCGCGCCCAGGCGCACCCTAGCGCTGGCTGGTCTCGGGGAGGGGCGTCGGCGAGGGCCAGAGCGCCTCGAAGCTGAAGTCGATGGGCGTCCGCTGGGCGCGGGCCTCCTCCAAACGGCGCCGCACGCCCTCCCGCACCTCTTCGCGCATGTCCTCCCAGTATTGCTCCTCGCGCTCCTCCATCTCGCGCGCCAGGGAGAGGTACTCGCCGAGCCCCATCAGCCCGATCCCCACCACGCCCTGCAGACAGCCCAGGACCAGCTCTCGCCGGCTGAACGGTCTCGGGTCTTCCTGGGCTGCTTCTTCCACGGGGACGCTCCTGCTCCCAGAGCGTAGATTGCGCCCATGACCTGGAGCAATCCCGACGACGAGGCCTTGCGCGACCTGCTCGCGGCCACCCGCACGATCGCCCTGATCGGCGCCTCCCCCAAGCCCAGCCGCCCCAGCCACGGGGTGATGCGCTACCTCCAGCAGGCTGGCTACGAGGTGATCCCCGTCCGCCCGGGCGGCGGCGAGGTGCTCGGCGCCCCCTGCGTCGACTCCCTGGGGGATCTGAGCGAAGCACCCGACCTCGTCGACGTGTTCCGCGCTCCCGAGCACGTGCCCGAGATCGTGGAGGAGGCAATCGCCTGCGGCGCGAAGGCGCTCTGGCTCCAGGACGGGGTGATCCACCTCGAGGCCGCGCAGCGCGCCCGCGCTGCCGGCCTGACCGTCGTCATGGACGACTGCACGCTGCGGGTTCACCGCAGGCTCCTGCCCCGCGGCTAGAGTGCAGCGCTCATGACCAAGCCCAGCCCCAACGCTGCCTGCCCTTGCCACTCGGGCGCCAAATACAAGCGCTGCTGTCGCCCCTTCCACCAGGGCAGCGCGCCGCCGAGGGCCGAGGCGCTGATGCGCTCCCGCTACGCGGCCTATGCCCTGGGCCTCGTGGACTACGTGCTCGCGACCACCCATCCCGAGGGCCCCAACTGGGAAGACGACCGCGCCGAGTGGGCCGCGGGCGTGGCCGCCTTCTCCCAGTCGACGAGCTTCGACGGGCTCGAGATCCTCAGCAGCGGGGAAGGGGAGGGCGAGGCCTTCGTGACCTTCCGCGCGAGCTTGAGCAAGGAGGGCGAGGACGCCTCCTTCAGCGAGCGCAGCCGCTTCCTGCGAGAGGACGGTCGCTGGCTCTACCACTCGGGCGAGCCGCGCTGAACCAAGCGCGAGGCCGCGACCCTCGCGGATCGCGGCCTCATGACGCCCTCGGGCAGCGGGGCTCTAGGGCTTGGCGGCGGGCTGCAGGGTGCCCGTCAGGACCAGGCCGTCGTCGTAGGTGTAGAAGTCGAGGCCGGTCATCGTGAAGCCCTTGACCGCGGGGATCGCGAAGCCGGGCAGCCCGTCGAGGGTCGACTGGACCAGCTGGGGGGCCATCTGCTGGGTGACGGCCTCGACGAGGGGCTCGCTGCCGGGGAGGGGGTTGCCCTCGACGTCCACGTGGACCTCGACGTTCCCGCTCTGGACGAGCTTGATCTTGCCCTGGTCGTCCTGGAGCGAAGCCTCCGCCTTGAGCGAGTAGACGGTCTCGGCCAGCGTCACGATCGACCCGCTAGCGGGGTCCTGAATCCGCCAGCTGACGCGGACGGAGCCGAGCGAGAGCTCCAGCTGGTGGGGCATGCCGGCGACCACGTTGGCGTAGGGCGCCATTTGGGTCTCGATGTCCAGGTCGATCGGGGTCCCCGCGGGCAGCACCTGCTCCAGCTCGGGCTGGGCCGCGATCAGGGCGTCGGTGTCGAGGCGGACCTGGCTGAGGGGGTTGATCTTGTCGAAGGTCGACTGGTCGACGGTGAAGTTCAGCGCGCCGTGACGCCACAGGGCGTGGAGCGCCTGGTTGATCGTGTCCTGGTGGACCGCCGCCGAGCCGTTCCAGCGCTGGCCGCCGCTGCCGCCCAGGGGCGCGCTCGGGGTCCCGACCAGGAGCACCTCGTCGCTGCCGTAGGTGGGCTGCTCGGCCTGGATCGCGGCGCCGAACTGAGCGTTGATCCCCTCGTCGTCGCAGGACAGGCCGCGCAGCTGCCAGCTCGCCTTGATCGTCTTGCCGAAGGCGGTCTTGATCACGTCGCCCTGGGTCTGGGTCTTGGCCAGCGCGTCGTTCAGCGCCTGGTCGATCCCCTGAGCCGCCGCCTGGCTGAACTGGTCCTGGAAGCCCTTGCGGAGGTCGTTCTTGGCCGACTCGGCCCAGTCGGGGACGGTGAAGTTGCGGACCGCGGCGGTCACGTTGCTGACGGTGCTGCTCAGCTTCCCGCTAGCGAGGTCCAGCGTGGGGGTCGCGAGGCCCTCGATCACGAGGGTCCCGGCCTTGACGGTGCCGCGCTTCTTCTTGCTGAAGAAGAGCAGGAACTTGGCCTTGTATTCGATCCCGAGCGCGACGTTGGCGATCTCGAGCTTGAAGCGGACTCCGCCAGCGGTGGCGTCGAGCTCGCTCTGGACCGCGCCGAAGTCGAAGCTGGTGAACTTGGTGTCCTTGGGGGGCTTGCTGGTCAAGACCTGGCGGCGGAGCGCGTCGCGCTGACCCTCGACCGCGGTGGCCACGGTCGGCTCGAAGAAGTCGATCGCCTCGTCGGTCAGGCGGACGGCCGCGGCCTCCGCGACCTGCGTCCCCTCCTTGCTGAGGTCACCGACCAGGACCGAGACGTGACGCTCGCTGCGGGTCCCCTCGCTGTCGGTCGCCTCGACGACGATCGTGCGCATGCCCGCCTCGAGGAAGACCTCCACGGTCGCCATGCCCTGCGCATCCACCTGGACGCCCTGGCCGTTGACGATCACGCTCTGGACGCCCTTGCCCTTGTCGGTGATCTGAATGGCCACCGGGACCCGACCGACCTTGACGTTCTCGCCGCGAGCGGGGGAGTGGATCTGGATCGCGGGGCCGACGAACTGGCTGCCCTCGGGAAACTGGATGCTTCCGTCGTTGAGGCCGCCCAGGCCCGCGCCGGGCACGAGGCCCTGCGAGCCGATCGGCGCGGCGGTGCCGGAGGCGAGCAGCTCGACCGAGCCGTTGGCGCCGCGGCGGCTGTTGCTGCAGCCCAGGCCGCTGAAGGAGAGCGCGGCCAGGGTGACGGCGCTGAGAACGAAGGAGCGGGACGTGACGAGCATGGGTTTCCTCCCGGTGCCTGGGGTAGGGCAAGCGAGGGGCCAATCTCAAGGGGAGGCTAAGTTGCCCAATAGCAACACCTCGAGCCCGACACGAGATCCCAAAACCTGATTCCGAGAAACGGACGCGAACCGAGGGCGAGACGAGACGACACGCACGCGAGCCCCAAAGTAGCCAGAGAGACGAACCGCGGCGCCGCACCAAAAGCGCTTCGCGATACCACTGCCTGGCACACCGGATACACGCGCCGATATATCCGTACACAAAGGCCTGTATGTATGCTCCTGCCTATGTATACATATATTACAGGAGGGGCTCGTGTTCGCGTTGGTCGGTAGGATCGGGTCGTGGACGAGCGCCTGCGCAAGCTCTCGCGTGAAGACGATCCCTTGGCCCTCGCCCAAGCAGCGCTCCGCACCGGCGACGCCTCGGAGGCGCGCCGGATCGCCCGCTCCGCCCATGAGGGAGGCGAGGAGCGGGCCGCAGAGGTCCTGGCCTGGCTGGAAGCCCACTTGCCGCTCCCCGAGCTGCTCGAACAGGAGCTCGACCTCCTCGCGCAGCTCCTGCCCAGCACCTCCTGGCGGACGCTCCTCCCGATCCGCCTGCTCAGCGCCTGCGACCTCCGCTGCGACGAAGCGCTGCGGACCTGGCTGGCGCGCGGGGTAGGGGAGGGCGCCCCCGCCATCGGCGAGCTCCTGGCCCTGCGCGGGGCCGAGCGCTGGGAGTCTGCGCTCGTGCGCTTTGGCCCCCAGGCCTTGGTCTACGCCGAGCCCACGGCCCGGGAGGTGCTCGTCCTCGTTCAGCGGGCCCGCGAGCTGGAGGGGCCGCTCTCCCTTCCCCTCGAGTTGAGCCTGCTCTACCTGCTGGCGACCCGCCGCTCCGACCCCAGCGTGCGTCGCCTGCTCGAGGCCTGGACCCCGCGCGCGCTCCTGAGCGTGGCTGAGCTGCAGCTCGCGGTCTTTGGGCGGAAGGGAGCGCACCTTGCCACCGTCGCGGGAACGGAGCTCCCGTGGCGCCCGGCCTGGGTTCCGCAGCTCTCGCCCCTGCAGGTGCGCGACTCCCAGTCGCTCTCGCTCCACCGCCGGCTGCTCCAGGGCGGCCGCGTCGCGCGGGCCTTCGCCGACTCCCCAGCCTTGCTCCTGGTCGACGTCGACGGCATGCACGAGTTCAACCAGGAGCACGGGCACGCGGAAGGCGATCTCGCGCTGACGAGGATCGCGGAGTCGCTGCGCGAGCTCGTGGGCGACCGCGCCGTCCGCACCTCAGGGGACGAGTGGCTCGTGGCCTGGGAGGGCGAGGCCCCCGCGGGGCGCGCCCGCGCGTTGGTGGCGGCTCAGGTCGGGGAGGGGCCCCCGACCATCAGCGTGGCGCTGGACCAGCGCCCGGGGCCGCTCGAGGAGCGCCTGCGCAGGCTGGAGCTGGCGATCTTGCCGCGGGAGGGCCCTCGGGCCGCGCAGGTGATCCTGGTCGAGTAGGAAGGTTCGTCGCCGGGCAGGGGAGGGGAGCGCTGCGCTACTTGACGCTCTGCTGCAGCTGCTGAACGGCGCCTCCGCGCTGCGGAAGGGGAGCTGGGGCGGGGC
>CALDQK010000318.1 GCA_937911525.1 uncultured bacterium | reverse complement strand
ACGACCGAGCCCGACGACCGAGCCCGACGACCGAGCCCGGACGACCGCGTCCCCCTACTCGCCTAGAGCGCGCCAAGCCCCTCCGGGCTCGCTGGCAAAGGCCGCCGCGCCGCTGCTGTCGACGTAGAAGGTGCGGTCACCCGTGACTCCGAATGCCCGGGGCGCAGCCACAGCGTGCCATGTCCACGGCGTGCGCCAGAGGCAAATGCGGTAGCCGTGGCTCGCTCGGCACCGCTCGACGGGGTCCGTAGCCGCGAGATCGCCTGTGGCGCGCAGGCCAGCGAGTGTTGCCAGCGCACCCGTCTCTGAGTTGGGTAGACCGCAGCTCCGCCATGCGCCACACATGCCCAGCAGGCCTCCGCTCCGCCGGAAGGACCCGATCGGAGCCGGGTCAGCGCCCCCACAGCGACAGCTCACGGGCAGGACGAGGCCGAAGAGCAGGCTGGGCGCGAGGAGGGCCGCGAGCGCTGCAGCAAGCGCTGTGCGGAGCCTCATTGGCCAACCGGCAGGAAGTGGGATCGGACCTCGGCGACGCCTCGCGTGATCGGGTAGCTGCCGACCGTGTAGAAGATCTGGCCCCGTTCGTCGGTGTAGAACACGCGATCGCCCGTGCAGCCCGGGCGGGTCGGCTCTGCGAAGGCCCACCAGGTGTAGAGGGACGAGGGTTGCGAGTAGAAGCGGTAACCCTCCCGAACGCCGCTGGCCAGGTGAGGGTCGACCAGCCCCGCCGTGCCCAGCTGCGCCAGGCTGCCGTAGCCGCGGACGCGGTCCTTGTGCCCTTCGCGGAAGAGCGACTGGGCAGAGGAGATCGCCCTCAGCGCGCTGATCGCGCGGCTCTCCAGGCCTGCGGGCCGGTGAGGGGTTAGAGATCGCGCGTAGCCAAGCGCAACTCCAAAGCACCAACCGCAGTTGCAGCGCGGAAGAGCGCCGGCGGCCTCGAGCGCCAGGAAGCCGCTGATCAGGAGCAGCGGGCCAACAGCGCTGGCGACCAGGCGCCGAGCAGCGGTCCACCAGAAGGAGCTTCGCTTGGGCATGGCTGGAAGCGAGCAGATCGCGGGCCGATCGCAGGCCTACGCTTGTTCAGCGCAGCGCGGGTAACGCTCTTCCCAAGCGGGTCTCTCGCTAAGCTGGTGGGGTGGAGCTGCAGCGCGACGAGATCCTGGACGAGTCCCCGGTCGTGGCGAACAACGCCATGAACCGCGAGCGCGAGCTCGAGGGCGGCAACAGCTACTCGCGCGACCTCGGCCTGAGCGTAGGCGAGCTCCTCGCTCAGCGGCTCGAGCGAGGCCATGCCGTCCGCTGGCTGGACCTGTGCTGCGGCAGCGGTCGAGCCCTGATCCAAGCTGCTGAGCGCTTTCGCAACCAGGAGCTCGAGATCCTCGGGGTCGACCTGGTCGACTTCTTCGCGCCTCGACCCGCGGGACTCTTGGGGCTGCGCTTCGCGGTCGCCTCGCTACGCGAGTGGGAGCCCGCCGAGTCGGATTTCGACCTCGTGACCTGCGTCCACGGCCTGCACTATGTCGGCGACAAGCTGGGCCTGATCGCGCGGGCGTGCAGCTGGTTGGCGGAGGACGGGCTCCTGGTGGCCAACCTCGACCTGGCTCAGGTCGTCCTGCGGGAAGGGAGCGCGGCGCGGCGCGTCTCGCAGGTGCTGCGGGCACAAGGGCTCCACTACGACCGGCGAAAGCACCTGCTGCGCTGCGAGGGGCGACGCGAAATCGAGCTGCCCTTCACCTACCTGGGAGCCGACGACCAGGCGGGGCCCAACTACACGGGCCAGCCTGCGGTCGCGTCGCACTACGAGATTCGCTAGCTGAACCCGAGCTACTCCAGGCCCTTGGCGCCGACGAGTTCGCTCGAGTCGGTGTAGCGCTTGCGGATCGAGACGTAGTGCACCCCCTCGGCCAGGGGGAAGGTCTCGATCCCGGGATCCTGGGGCGGGCCTTGGCCCTCGGCTGGGAAGTAGAGGCCGGCGTAGGGCTGCTTGTAGCCGCCCTGGAGGCAGATCGTGACGCCCTTGGGCCCGACGGCGGCCTGGGCGATCTTGCGGGGGAGCTCGCGCAGCTTGGCCGGGGCCTCCTGCCAGCCCTTGGCGTCGGGGTCGAACACGCGGCCGCGCTGTTGGCGCGGCTCGGGCTGCTCCTTCAGCCAGGCGCGCAGGCTCTCGGCGGCCTCCTGGTAGGGGGCGAGCTCGAGGGCGCGGTAGCCGGCGTGGGTGCCCTTCTCGTAGGGGCCGAAGGTCGTGCAGAAGCTGCCGAAGGCGCCGATCAAGCCCAGCATGCTGCTGACGCCGGCCGCCTGGAGGAAGCGCTGGCGGCCCGTCTTGGGGGTCAGGGCCAGGATCCCCACGAAGGCGACCACGATCGAGACCGCGACCGCGAAGGTCAGGCCCATGACCCACACCAGCACCCCGAAGCCGAACAGGTGCTGCTCGAGCGCGAAGCCCTCCTGGTAGGCCTGGTTGGAGATCCAGGCGATCCCGACCAGCGCCGTCAGCGCGGGCGTGGCGCCCAGGGAGGCCACCGTCAGCTTGCGCGGGGCCGGGATCTCGTCGGGAGCCGCCTCCTCACTCACCGGCCTGCTCCGCGGCGTGGAGCTCCTTGGCCTCCGGGTCGCGAGCGGCGAACCAGGCCGCGAGGGGCTCGGGCTTCGCCCCCTCTTCGCTGCCTTGGACCAGCCAGGGAGAGCCGAACTTGTTCTTGCAGAGGCGGGTGAAGAGCTCCGCCTTGCTCTTGGCGCGGAAGGTGAGGAAGAGCGCCTCCTTGCGCGCGTCGCGCACCCAGTCCGCGGCGGCGAGGGGCTTGCTGATCTCCTTGCCGATCAGCTTCTCGACGCCGACCACGACCTGGGCTTGCTCGAGCATGTCGAGCAGGCGGTCGGCGAACACGGCCAGCGACTTGTCGCGGGGGCCGCTCGCGCCGGCGAGGTCGCGCAGCTTCTTGAGGTCGTCGCTGACCTCCTTGACCGTCGCGCTCGTCGCGTCGACCTTGGCCAGGATCTGCGGCAGGTGCGCGTTGACCGCCTTGCCCGAGGTCTTGGCCTCCTGGCGCAGGTCCTCGAGCGCCCAGCAGAGGTAGCCAGCCACCAGGGCGGCCAGCCCCAGGGCGACCCAACGAAAGACCCCGCCGCTGGCGGGCGCCAGAGGGGCGGGGTCACTCGGGGCGAGGGGCGCCTTGTCGACGTCGCTCATGTCCTCTCCTCGCGCCGATCGCTCAGCGGTGCGGGCGCTCCTCGTGAATCCTGCGGATCCGCTCGCTCAGGCGATCCATCTCGGCCTCGATCGCGCGCCTGCGCTCCGGCGTGCCGGGGTCGCGGATCAGCTCGTCCTCGTAGAGCTTGCGCGCGTCGCGTAGCTGGCCGAGGGCGATGTCGTAGAACTCCTGGCGCTTGGTCACGTCGCGGGTCTGGTGCGCGCTCTTGACCGCCTTGATCGCCTGGTCCTCGAGCTCGCGCGCCTGCTGGAAGGCGCGCGGCTGGTCCTCGTTGGCGGGACGCGCGGGCGGAGGCTCGCTGGTGGCGCAGCCGAGGGCGCCCAGGGGGGCCAGGAACAGGAACGAGCAGAGCAACCAACGCACGAGTCCCTCCTCAGAGCAGGGGCGCCGATCCTAACGTTCTGGCGCTTCCGGCGCGCCCCCCGCCTCGCGCAGCTCGTCGGCGTAGTGGCGCAGCGCCCGCCCGTAGCTGGCAACGCCGGGGGCGGCCTCACCCAGGCCGAGCAGGAGCTCGAGCAGCTGCGCGAGGGCCTCGCCCGAGCGCCCGGCGGCGTGCAGGGTCAGGGCCAGGAACACCGGCAGCCCCTGGTCCTCTGGATAGGCGGCCACCGCGCGACGCAGGATCGCCTCCGACTCGCTCAGGCGGCCGACGTTCTTGAGCGTGGAGCCGTAGCCGAGCAGGAACTCGCGCTCCTGCTCGACCGGCACGCCGAGCGCCCACGCCGTGTCGTAGAAGAGGATCGCCTCCTCCTCGCTGCGGTGTGCGTCGCAGTGATAGGCCGCCGCGATCTGCGCGGCGACCTCGTCAGGCGCAGCTGCTGCGCGCGCGAGGATCGCCTCGCCGTCCACCCTAGTCGCGCTCGCGCGGAGCCGGAGCGTCGTCTCGACGCACCGGGGCGCCGGCGATCCCGCCGCCCCGCAGGGCGGGGTCCGGCTTACCGAGGCTCTTGTTGCGCGAGCCGCGCCCGCGGGGCCGCGTGCGCGGCGCCTGAGCGTTGCTCTGCGCGTCCTCGAGCAGCTCGTCGATCTCCCAGCGCTTGAGCTCGCGCACGCCGCCGTCGCCGAGCCCCTTGAGGGTGATCGGGCCGATCCCGGTCCGGGTCAGGCCGAGCACCTTGTGGCCGACCTTGGCGAACATGCGGCGCACCTGGCGGTTCTTGCCCTCGCAGAGGGTGATCCCCACGATCGACTCGGCGCGGCGCTTGTGCACGATCCACACCCGCGCCGGGAGGGTCATGCCCTCGGACAGCCAGATCCCGCTGCGCAAGCGCGCGAGCGACTCGCTGTCGGGGACGCCGCGGACTCGCACCTGGTAGGTCTTCTCCACGCCGTAGCGGGGGTGGGTCAGCAGGTTGGTCAGGCGCCCGTCGTTGGTCAGGATCACCGCGCCGCGCGACTCGTAGTCGAGCCGGCCGACCGAGAAGATCCGCCGCCCCTCGTTGGGCACGAGGTCCACCACGGTCTGGCGGTGCTGGGGGTCCTTGCTCGTGCAGACCACGCCCTTGGGCTTGTTGACCAGGTAGTAGACCGAGGTCTCGCGCTTGAGCCGGTTGCCGTCGACGCGCACGTCTTGCACGGCGGGGTCGGCCTTGCTGCCCAGCTCGGTCACGACCACGCCGTCGACGCTGACGCGCCCCTCGAGGATGAACTCCTCGCAGGTGCGGCGCGAGCCGTAGCCCGCGCGGGCCAGCAGCTTCTGGATTCGCTGCGGGCCCGTCAGGAGGCCGTGGTCTTGCTGCTTGGCCTTGGGCTTCTTGGAGCGGGGCTTGTCGGCGCCGCTCCGGCGCGGGCCGCCGCGGCGCTTGGGCTTGTCGGCGCCCTTCTTGTCGCGCTTGGTCTTGGTCGACTTGGCGCGCTTGCTGCCCTGGTTGTGGCTGCCCTGGTTGTGGCTGCCCTGGCTCTTGTTGCCCTGGCTCTTGTTGCCCTGGCTCTTGCTGGAGGCCTGGCGCTCCCTCTTCTGCTTGGACACGGGAGCGCCCTCCTTTACGGCGAATGCCGTCATTGCTCTATCTCCTGACCCGGCTCCGTCACGGGCGTGGGTCTGTGGGCCGCCCAGTAAACGGGAAGAGCGGCAAGGCGTCCACTCTCAATGCCCCACACGAACAGAAGCTGCCGCGAAGGCGGCAGCTTCTGCTGAAGGTGGAGCTGAGGGGATCGACTACTCGATCCGCTGCTCGCTGTAGACCTCGCGGGCCTGCTCGCCGCTCAGCTTGCCCTTGCCCAGGGCGCGCCCAGAGTTGCGCCAGATCTGCTCGTCCTCGTCCTTGAGCGCGTTCTTGAGCACCTGGAAGGTGTCGCCCGAGACGTCCTGCGCCTTGATCAGCTCGCCGATCGCGACGGGCAGCATGCGGCGAACCTCGATGCTGTTGGTGTCGTCGCGGAACTCGCGCAGCAGGACCTCGAGCGCCGCGCCCTTGGCGGGCGCGCCGATCGCGGCCAGCGCCTTGAGGCAGGCCAGGCGGACCGCGTCGGGGCGACCGGTGTCGCGCCGCACGTTCTTGGCCAGGGCGTCAGCGGCCGAGTTGATGTCGTACTTGGTGTGGCCCTGGCTGAGGCTCGCGATCGCGAGCGCGGCGCGCTCGGCGATCTTGTCGCTGCGGGCCTTCTCGTCGCGCTGGTCCTCAGCGCTGCCGAAGGCGCGGTTGAGCTTGTCCGAGAGAGTGGCCTTGTCGACCTCGGGGGTGACCACGTCGAGCGCCCGGCCGTCGTCGACGAGCGTCTGCATGTTCTGCGCCCGCTCCTCGGGGGTCAGGACCATGACCTTGACCGGCTTGGTCCGGTAGTCGGCGCGCAGGTCGTCGATGAACTGGATCTCGATCGGCTCGCCGCCGTCGCCGTCCGGGTTGAGCTCGCTCGAGACGAGCACCAGGTCCTGGCTGGGGAAGCTCTTGGCGCGGACCAGGCCGTCGCGGCCGCTCTCGACGCCGAAGGTCATGTAGCCCAGCTCGCGCAGGAGACCCACGACCCGGTTGCGGATCGCGCGGTCGCGCTCGACGACGAGCACCACGCGCTGACCGCTCTCGCCCAGGGCGTCGATCAGGTTCTCCATCACCTTCTCGCTGTTGGAGAAGTCGACCGAGGGGTTGAGGTGGGCCAGGGCGATCGCGGCCGCGTAGCGGACGCGCTTGTCGCCGTAGGTCAGGGCCGCCGAGAGGGCGGCGCCGCCGGTCAGGACCTCGCCCTTGGCGCTGCCCTTCTGCAGCGCCTCGCCGGCGCGCTCGCTCTGGCGCTGGCCAGCGCCGCGGAAGCCGGCGCGGCTGACGCGCTCACGCACGGGAGCCTTGGGAGCGGCCGCCACGCGGGCGGCAGGCTGGCTCGAGGTCGGCACGCGCATGGACCAGGCCAGCTCGCCGGCCCGCTCGACGCTGCCGAAGGGGTTCTGCGAGACGCGGCGCGGACGGCGGCGGCGCTTGGGCGCCTCGTCGTCGCCGTCGAGCGAGGGGGCGCCGTCGTCGTCGTCGCCGTCGAGCGAGGGGGCGCCGTCGTCGTCGTCACCGTCGAGCGAGGGGGCGTCGTCCTCGACCTTGGTCGGCTTGGGCGAGTCCTCCTCGACCTTGGTCGGCTTGGGCTTCGGCTTGGGCTCCGACTTCTTGGGCTCGGGCTTGGGCTCGGCCTTCTTGACCGGGGCCTCGTCCTTGTCGCGCTCGCTGGGGGGCAGGTAGGTCACCGCCCCGCCGGTCTCGAGGAAGGACTCGTCGAGGTTCACGTCCTGCAGGCGCTCGATCAGGAACACCGAGACCGGCGCGCGCTGGTCGTGGAGCGACTTGCCGAGGGCGGCCAGGATCCCGTCCGCGCCGCGGCTCGAGACGAGCATCTTGACCTTCGCCAGACCCTGGCGAAGCTCCTTCATCTTCTCGATCTCTTCGCTGTCGACCTCGCCGCCGCGATCCTGGATCTGCTGCGCGATCCGCAGCGTCTCCTCGATCTCGGTCCACTCCTGCGCGTAGGTGTTGAGCAGGTTCATCCAGAGGACCTGGTTGTTCGGGTCGACGTCCAGGCCGTCGTAGTTGAACTCCTCGGCGACCTCCTCGTTCCAGCGGAACTTGGGCACGTCGCGCCGGGTCAGCTTGCCGTCCCGCCACTTCCACACCACGTACTCGCGGTAGCGGTTGACCATGAAGAGCGGGTTCTCCTGATAGAAGGCCTCCGCCACGCGGGCGTAGTACTCAGGAGTGTCGTAGTCGGGGCCGTTGATCTGCTTGATCGACTTGAAGCAGGTCTCCTTGACGTGCGGGTCGCTGGTCTTGCTCGCCAGTCGCTTGAGCGGCGGGATCGCGCGCACGTCCTTGGTGTGACCCAGGATCGCGGCCGCGTTCTGCTGCAGCATCACGTCGTCGGCCTCGAGCAGCTCGACCACCGCCAGGGTGCCCTCGTCGCCGAGGCGCGCCAGCAGCTGGATCACGCGCACGCGCTTGTCGTCCTCCTGGCGCTCGGCCAGGATCGAGACGACCTCGGGGACCACGTAGTGACCGTACTTGGCGATCAGCTTCTCGATCGTCTCGATCTCGGTCATGAAGTCGTCGGACCACATGCCGCGCAGATCCTCGCGCAGGGCGTCGGGGTCCTGACGCTCACGAATGGCGCCCTTCTCGGCCATCTTGAGGATCCGCTTGGCCACCGTCGCCAGGCGCCCGCCGCGGGCCAGCACCTGAACCCAGAAGCGGTAGCCCGCCTCGTCGCGGTAGCGGACCGCCTGCCCGTGGCCGGGCTGCGACTTCAGCACGTTGCGGAAGTGATTCTCGGCTTCCTCGAAGCGGCCTTGCTCGAAGGCGTTGACGCCGAGGCGGAACTCTCCGTCTGCGTCCTGGGCGAAGGCGGGGGCGCTGAGCGCCACCCCAACCGTCAGCAGGGAGCACATGAGCGGACGCTGGTACTGCTTGAGCATGAATGCCCTCACATCAGGGAGCGAGCTTGCGGGCCCAGGGTGGGTTCCGTCGAGTTCTCGCTCCGTCCTTCCGAGTCATCGCAGGGGAATCGCGCGCTGCCCCCTCCGAAGTGGTCGCGGATCATACAGTTGCGCCCGCTTAGGGGTCAAGCGCCCTCAACGATGGTGATTCCGAGGGGCGCGCGGACCCGCTCTCCGCGTATCCTCTTCCGCCACAAGCACTAAGCGGCAGGAGCCTCCCCGGTGCCCGAAACCTTGCTCTACATCGACCCGATCGGAGGGTCCGCCGGCGACATGTTGCTGGCCGCCCTGATCCACGCCGGCGCCCCCCTCCCCCAACTCCAGGAGCGGGTCGCCGCCCTCGACCTCGGCGCGCGCCTGGAGGTGACCCAGGATTCCCGGCAGGGGATCGCCTGCAGGCGGCTGGAAGTCGTGGCGCCCCAGGACCCTCAGCCCGAGCGCCACCTGAGCGAGGTCCTGGCCGTGATCGAGGCGGCCCGCCTGCCGCAGAGCGTCACGGAGCGGGCCCGCGCCGTGTTCGAGGGTCTGGCCGCCGCCGAGGCCGAGGTCCACGACAGCACCCCCGAGCAGGTCCACTTCCACGAAGTCGGCGCGATCGACGCGATCGTGGACGTGGTCGGCGTGCTCTCCGCCCTGGAGTTGCTGGGCGTGGCCCGGGTCGAATGTGGCCCTTGGCCCGTCGCCGGCGGCACCGTCGAGGCCGCCCACGGCACCCTGCCGCTGCCTGCGCCGGCGGTGCTCCTGCTGGCCAAGCGCTACGGCGCCCCCCTCAGCGGGCGCGAGGGGCGCGGTGAGCTGGTCACCCCGACCGGCGCCGCGCTGCTGGGCGCGCTGGCGCAGCGCTTCGGCCCCTTCCCCGCCCTGCGGGTCGAAGCCGTCGGCTACGGCGCCGGCCGCCGCCAGAGCCCCGCGGGCAGCCCGCCCAACCTGACCCGGGCGGTCCTCGGCGTGGCCCCCGGCAGCGAGGACACCAGCGGCGAGGTGGTCGTGATCGAGACCCACCTCGACGACCAGAGCCCGGAGCAGCTGGCCTGGGTCACCGAGCGCCTGCGCGCGAGCGGCGCCTTGGACGTCTACCTGTCGGCGACCCAGACCAAGAAGCAGCGCCCCGGCTGGCTGGTGACCGTGCTGGCCGAGCCGGCCCGCGCCGGCGCGCTCGAGGACGTGCTCCTGAACGAGAGCACCAGCCTCGGCCTCCGCTCGCGCCGCGAGCGCCGCCGGGTGCTGCCGCGCGAGCTGGTCAGCGTCGAGACCGACTACGGTCCGATCCGCGTCAAGCGCGTCCGCCGGCCCGACGGCCGCGTGACCCGCGCGCCCGAGTTCGACGACTGCGCCCGCGCCGCCGAAGAGCACGGTGTGCCCCTGCGCGAGGTGTTCCACGCGGCGGAGGGCTAGTCCCTCTCGAGTGCCTGAGGTCCCGCGCATGCAGCTACTGGATGACCACGATGAGCCAGGCTCGTTCCCCCTCCAGTTGAGCGTAGGTCACGTCGTCAAGCTCTCCCTTCCCCCACACGTTGCCCTCTTGCATGGCCGGCGGTTGCCACCATTCGAACGGAACACCGCCTGGCCAGCCTGCCCACCCCCGAATCGAAGGGTGCTGGCGACTGCGCCATTCCTCGTTGACGCGTTCGAGCCCCAGGTCGTGGCACAGCTCGGCGAATCCCCGCTCGGACACCCCATCCGCCAGCACACAAATCGTGACGTCCTGACCCCAGCCGTATTCTTGCCGCGCCCACGTGACCCGAGCGCCCTGACGCTTGAGCGCACGCACCGAAGGAGGCTCGACGTCGAAACACAGCAGAACGAGGCACAACCCCAGCAATAGGAGAGCGAAGCTACAGGCCGCCGCACGCCTCACTCTCCGGCGAAGGGTCCCACTCTCGGTCCCCTGCACTAGTCCGGTGGCGAGTCGGCGAGAGTGGGAAGGAGCGAGTCGAGCTGCTGCCACAGCTCGTGGCCACCCAGGCCCTGGGCGAAGAGGCTGGTTGCGACCTCAAGAGTCTCGAGGTCCGCGGCCTCGGCTCGTCGTGACAAGGAGGCCGCTTCGATCCCCCACTCCCTCTCGCACATGATCGCGAGCGCGCGTCGAAGCGACTTCAGCGCGCCGAGTTGAAACCCCGCTTCTTCTCCCAGTTGGTAGATCGTCGAACCCATGTACAGCTCCTTCGGCATTCTGGCAGCCCAGTTCTGATCGGGAAAGACGTGCCGCTTGCAGCTCTCCTCGACGCTCCTCGGGCGTCACGCGGTCGAGCGCCTCGAAGGCTCGCTCCACGTGCCCCTCGGTCGCGCCGCCTGCGTAGGGGACGAGCGGCAGCTGGCCCGGGATCGCTCGCCGCAGCAGGTCGTCGGGATCGAGCTCCCACACCTTGACCACGTCGAAGTCGAAGGTCAGCGCGTGGCGACCCCAGGCTTGGCGCTGGTAGCGCGCCTGCGGCGCGCCCTGCTTGCTGCCGGGCTTGAGCACGATCACGAGCGACCACAGCTCCTCGTGGACCCGATGCGCGAGGGTCCAGTAGCCGTGCGTCTTGCGCGGCACATGGGAGCCCCAGTTGGCCTCGATCTCGACATGGAGCGCCAGCTCGCCCGCCTCGCTCTCGGCCTCCAAGCGCAGCACCTTGTCCATGGTCAGCGAGAAGGCCGGCAGGACCGTGTCGTCGGGCTTGGCCGAGAGCACTCGCCGTCCAGCCAGCGCTGGCGCGAGCGCGACGAGGTCTCGGGGGACTTCGCGAAGGATGACCTTGGCGGCGCTATCAAGAGGGCCCATGAGCGGACCCTATCCAGCGACACCGACAATTCCCCTAACGCGTGACCTCGATTTCCGGTCGGACCTGGCGCAGGTGCTCGACCCCCGCACCGCTCACGCCGTGGCAGAAGCTGAGGTCCAGCCGGCGCAAGGCCGGCAGGCGGGCCAGGACCTCGAGCCCGTGATCGCTGACCCGTTGGCAGTCGAGCAGGGTCAGCTCGACCAGGGTCGGAAAGCGGGCCAACACCTCGAGCGTCTCGTCGTCGGCGGTCGTCAGGCGGAGATCGAGCACCTCGAGGGGCGCCCTCAGCTCGACCAGGCCCGCGCCGCTGAGGTCGCTGCAGTTGGCCAGGCTGAGCCGGCGCAGCGCGCGGAAGGGGCGGAGCAGCGTCAGCTGCGGGTCGCGCAGGTCGGTGTAGCTCAGCTCGAGCCCCTCGAGCTCGACCAGGCTCGCGAGCAGGCGCAGCCGGCCGAGGAGGTGGATCCCGCTCAGGCCCAGCCAGCGAAGCGTGACCAGGGCCGCCACGCGATCCAGCTGGGCGGGCCCCAGGCGCTGCCAAGACAGGTTCAGCGCCCGGACCGGAGCCTCGGCCGGGCGCGCGAGGTGGCCGCCGAGGTCGCGCCACTGCCAGCCCCAGCGCGCGCGCTCGCAGGCGACCTGGGCGTCGATCGCGCCCAGGCCCCGCAGCAGCAGGTGCTGCTCCTCGGCCAGGGCCCGCAGCAGCTCGGGCGGCGGCGCCACCTCCTGGCCGCGCAGCAGCTCGTAGGCGCGGCGCGGCCGCCCGCTCCGCCCGTAGGCCGTCGCGAGCTCGAGCTGCAACCCGAGGTCACCCGGGTCGCTGCTGGCCTGGCGCTCGAGGGCCGCGAGGCGACTGTCCATGTCCCGATCGTAGCGAGCGCCGCTCGCTGGCGCCCCTCGGCGAGGCTCGCCCCTCCCGGGAAAATCCTCCGCCCCAGCGTGGCGTTGACCGAGCTGTGTCAGACACTTAGGTTGCTCTAGGAAGTAAGGGAGAGACGCAACGTGCGGATCACCTTCTATGGCGTCCGCGGCTCCTTTCCGGTCGCGCACACCAAGGTCTCCAAGGTCGGCGGCAACACCTCATGTGTGGCGCTGCGGGCCGAGGGTGCGCCGACGCTGATCTTCGATGGCGGCACCGGCCTCCGGCAGTGCGGCCGCGAGCTCATGAACGAGGGCTTCGGCGACGGCCAGGGACAGGCCGCGATCCTGTTCAGCCACACCCACTGGGACCACATTCAGGGCTTCATGTACTTCGAGCCCTTCTACCGGGCCGGCAACGAGGTCACCGTCGTGGCGCGCGCCCAGCACGGGGCGCGGCTCAAGCAGGTGTTCCAGGGCCAGGTCGAGAGCGACTACTTCAGCTACGGCCTCGGCAGCCTGCGCTCGAGCGTCGACTGGAAGGGCGTCGCGGAGGGCGAGACCTTCCAGCTCGGCCCCTACACGATCGAGACCGTGCGCCTGAACCACCCCGGGATCGCGATCGGCTACCGAGTCACCCTGGAGGGCAAGACCTTCGTCTACATGACGGACACCGCGCCCTACGACGACCAGCTCCTCGGTGAGGGCTTCCACGAGCGCAAGCCCGACACCGACCCCAAGGTGATCGCCGAGCTCGAGGGCTACGGCGAGGCGCTCGAGACCTTCGTCAGCGGCGCCGACCTGCTCCTCTACGACACCTTCTTCACGCCCGAGCAGTATTCGGCCAACCCCCACTGGGGGCACAGCACCCCGGACGAGGGGATTCGGCTGGCGCGCCAAGGCGGGGTCCCGCGCTTCTACAACTTCCACCACCACCCCGAGGCCTGGGACGACGAGCTCGAGGGGCGGACGCGCGACTACCAGACGCGCCTCGGCGGCAGCGACCTCGAGATCGGCCTGGCGCGCGAGGGCGAGTCGGTCGAGCTCTAGGCATGCGCATTCGCTTCTGGGGAGTGCGCGGAGCGGTGGCGGCGACGGAGGCTCGCTTCCTGGGCGTGGGCGGCAACACCCCCTGCGTCGAGGTCCGCGACCGAGACGACGAGCTGCTCGTGCTCGACGCGGGGATCGGCCTCTACTGGCTCGGCAAGCGGCTGCTCACGGGGCCCCACGGGCGCGGCTCCGGGCGGACCACGATCCTGCTCAGCCACAGCCACTGGGACCACATTCAGGGCTTCCCCTTCTTCGTGCCGGCCTTCATTCCTGGCAACGAAGTCCGGGTCCTCGGCGGCGGCGTGGAGCGACTCGAGGACACCCTCGAGGGGCAGATGTCGCCGACCTACTCGCCCCTGGTCAGCCTGAGCAACCTGGGCGCCTCGGTCACGATCGGCGAGCTGCCCGAGCGGGTCGAGGTCGGCGCCATGGTGGTCACCCACGCCGACACCCACAACGACCAGCACCCCGTCGTGGCCTACCGGATCGAGGAGGGTGAGCGCAGCTGCTGCTACGTGTGCGAGGTGGACCACCCCGACGGACTGCGGCCCGAGGTGGTCGAGCTGGCCCGGGGCGCGGACCTGCTGATCCACGAGGCCTTCTTCACCGAGGACGAGAGCGGCGAGCGGCCCAGCCTGGCCGGCTCGCGCGGCCCCTCCCCCACGGGGCACTCGACCTTCGGCCAGGCGACCGACCTCGCCCTCGCGGCCGGCGCCAAGCGCCTGCTCTACTTCTATCACCACCCCAACCATGACGACGCCCGGATCGAGGCGGCCGTGGAGCGCGAGCGAGCGCGGGTGAAGGCGCTCGGCGCGGAGCTCGAGTTGGACACCGCCAGAGAGGGCGCCGAGCTCGACGTGTAAATCGCCGCCGGGGTCGCTACGCTGGGGCGCGCAGCACCTCGCGGAGGACTCCCCCATGCAGCAGCGGCAAGGCACCCCGATCGGCGGCGGCGGCGGCAGCGGTCGTATTCCACAGCAGCAGGCTCCGCAGCTCGGGCAGCCCCAGCAGCGTCCGCAGCTGCGCGCCCCCCAGCAGGTCCAGCCCCAGCAGGTCCAGCCCCAGCAGGTCCAGCCCCAGCAGGTCTCGCCCCAGCAGGTCTCGCCCCAGCAGATGACTCCGCAGCAGATGCAGCAAATGCAGATGCAGCAGCAAATGCAGATGCAGCAGCAAATGCAGATGCAGCAGCGCCAGGCGCAGGCTCAGCAGCAGCCGGCGCAGCCCGTGATGTCGGTCACGGGCGGAATCAAGCCGGGCATGGCGAACCCCAACGACCCCAACCTCAAGCCGATCGAGCGCTTGTTCGCGCTGATGGCCCAATACGACAGCTCGGACCTGCACCTCAAGAGCGGCAACCCCGTGATCATGCGGATCAAGGGAGACATGCGCCCGCTGCAGGGCAACCCGCTCTCGAGCGACGAGATCTACAACTTCCTCAAGGACATCGCCAACGAAGAGCAGATGAAGGTCTTCGACGAGACCGGCGACCTCGACTTCGCCCACCGCTTGCCGGACCAGGCGCGCTCGCGCTTCCGCCTCAACGTGTTCCGCGACCGCGGCAAGAACGCGCTCGTCGCCCGGCGCATCTCGACCGAGATCCCGACCTTCGACCAGCTCAACCTGCCCAAGGACTCCATGACGCGGATCCTCGACGCCGAGGACGGCCTGATCGTGCTCGCCGGCGTCACGGGCTCGGGTAAGTCGACCACGATCGCGGGCATGATCGACTGGATCAACACGCACGAGGCCAAGCACATCATCACGGTCGAGGACCCGATCGAGTACGAGTTCAAGAACAAGCGCTCGTTCATTTCCCAGCGTGAGATCGGCACCGACTGCCAGGACTTCGCGGCCGCGATCCGCACCCTCGTGCGTCAGGACCCCGACGTGATCCTGATCGGTGAGATGCGCGACATGGAGACCTTCGAGTTCGGCATGATCGCCGCCGAGACCGGTCACCTCTGCTTCGGCACCCTGCACGCGGGCACCGTGGCCCAGTCGATCGGCCGCATCCTGGGCCTCTTCCCAGCCAACAAGCACGGGATCCTCCGCCAGGGCCTGAGCTTCAACCTGCGCGCGATCGTGTGCCAGAAGCTGGCCCCCTCGCCCCAGTTCGGCCGGATCCCGATCAACGAGATCATGATCGCGACCCCGATCGTGAAGAAGATCCTGCTCGACGGCGAGGACGGCAAGCTGACCGGCGTGATCGCCAGCGCGCGCCAGGACGGCATGATGACCTTCGACCAGTGCATCGTGGACCGCCACAAGGCCGGGTTCATCACCGACGAGGTCGCGCTCGAGTTCGCGACCAACCCCGACCAGATGCGCCTCAAGCTGCAGGGCATCGACCTCGGCTCGGGCGGCCTCGCCTAACCCATTACAAACTTCCTTCTTTACAGGGCTCCCCACCTTCCCAGGGTTAGAGGTGGAAGGAGTGTGTCCATGAAAACGGAAGTTCGAACCAACTGGCGAGGGGATCTGAGCGATTCGCCCGCCTGCGCCGACCTCAGCCCCGCCGAGCTCGAGGTCTTGTTGGCGATCGGCGGAACCCGGGTCCTCGAGCCCGGGGACGTCCTCTTCACCGAGGGCGAATGGGGCCACGACCTGGCGCTCCTGCTGGAGGGTCAGCTCCTGGTCGAGACCGTTCAGGCGGGCAAGCTCAGGGAGCTCGCTCGGGTCGACGCGCCCGCCGTCATGGGGGAGATCGGGCTGGCCCTCGACGCGCCTCGTAGCGCGACGGTCCGCGCGCTCTGTCAGGCGCGGGTGTTCGTCCTCGACGGGGACGAGCTGCACCGGAAGGTGCGCAGCCGGAGCTCGGCGGCGCTCGGCCTGGTGTGGAACGTGCTCCGGCTGCTCAGCCGGCGTCAGCTGCTGCTGAACCGGCACCTGCTGAAGCTGCTGGAGGCGGAGGAGCCCCGCTTCGACATGCGGGAGTTCGCCGCCCGGCTGAACGAGTGGGCCCTCTAAGGGCTCTTGGTGTCCGAGGGGGCCGTGGTGGGCCTCTCCTCATGCTGCTCCTTCGCGCCCGCTGACGCGTGCGGGCTCTCGCGATAGCCGATCACCCCCCCGACGAGCCCCGCCAGCACGGTCAGGGGCAGCGCCCAGACGAGGCGGCGGCCGTCGCTCGCGAGCACGAAGCCCAGCGCGAAGAGCGGCGCCCCGATCAGGATCGCGCTCGCCAGGCCCCAAGCGAAGGCGTCCCCCAGAGCGGCGGCCTGTCGACCTGGCGCGAGCACCTCGCGCTCGACCTGCTCGCGCTTGGCCGCGCGCAGGCGTTCACCGAGGGCCGCTTGGTCGGGGTAGAGGCGGCTCTTCACTCGGACGGGCAGCTGGTTCCAAAGGTGATTGAGCCGGACCCAGGCCGCCTCGGCGTGCTCGAGCTGGCCCAGCTCGAGGGCCCGCTCCAACTCCTGCTTCGCCTCCCTGAAGTAGCTGGCCCGCGCCGGCGAGACAGGCTCTTCGCTCTGCGCGCCAGCCGGCGGGGCCGTGGGCGGCGGGTTGGGGAGCGGAGCCACGCGGCGCACGTTGCGCTCGACGAAGCGCTTGGCCCGCTCGCGGAAGCGACGCCGGATCGCGCGCCGGATCGCGGGGTCGACGAAGTAGATCTCCTCGTCGACCTCGAGCGGGCGCTCGCAGCCCATGGTCGTGCAGCGGTCGAGCTCGCGCACGCAGGCCGCGTGGTGCTCGGTCCCGCAGGCGGGGCAGGTGATCGCGGCCTCGACCTCGACCTCGAGGTGGTCGTGGCAGTAGGGGCAGCGCTGGTCGCTGTCGAGGCGAGGGCGGGTGGTGAGCTCCACGCTCCTCAGTCTAGGGAGGGGACGCCCGAGTGAGGAGCGGGGAAGTCCTCGCTCCTCGCGCCGCTCAGGCCTCCGCCAAGGCCAACACGTCCGCCACGGTCACCGCCTTGGCCGCGCTGATCTCGTCGATCTCGACCTCGAAGCGGTCCTCGATCTCGCTCAACAGCTCGAGCGACTGGGCCGAGTCCAGCTCGAGGTCGTCCTTGAGGTGCTGCTCGGGCTTCAGCTCGGCGACGGGTCGGCCGACGACCTCGGCCAGGATCTCGAGCACCTGGGTCTGCTTCTCGTTCACGACGTCCTCAGGCCGGGGCTTGGGTCTTGTGGCTCCAGAGCGACTCGAGCTCCCCTGCCAGGTAGAGCTCGCGCACCTTGCCGCGCTTGACCTTGCCGCTGCTGGTCTTGGGCAGGGTCCCCCGGCGCACGAAGACCAGGTCGTGCAGCGGGGCGATGTCGGTGTTGACCTGCTGGCGGACGGCCTCGATCACCTCGGGCTCGGGGACCGCCTTGCACTCGACGACGAGCACCGGGACCTCGCGGCGCTCGACCTCGACGCTGAAGGCGCCCGCGCGCCCGCCGTCCATGTCGACGTGCTGCTCGGCGATCCACTCCAGCTCGTAGGGGGCGACGTTGGCGCCGTCCAGAATGATCACGTCCTTGATCCGGCCCGTCACGTAGAGCTCCCCCTCGTGGAGGTAGCCCAGGTCGCCGGTGTGGAAGCCGCCCTCGCTGAAGCGGTCCTGGGTCGCGGCCTCGTCCAGGAAGTAGCCCGGGAAGACCGAGCTGCCCTTGACCACGACCTCGCCCTCCGCGCGGTCCGGGAGGAGCGCGCCGGACTCGGGGTCGCGCACGCTGACCTCGAGCCCCTCGATCGCGGGCCCGCAGCTGACGCGCCCCTCGTGGATCACGGGGTCGCGGTCGGGCGGGCAGATCGTGACCGCGAGGGTCGTCTCCGCCATGCCGTAGCAAGGCGTGAAGGTGCCAGGCTTGAAGCCGTAAGGGGTGAAGCGCTCGGTGAAAGCGCTCAGCGTGCCGGGGCGGACCATCTCGGCGCCGCAGCAGGCCATGCGCAGAGGGCTCAGGTCGAGGCCCTCGAGCTTGCTCTCGCGGATCCGGTCCACGCACCACTGGTAGCCGAAGTTGGGCGCCGAGGTGACGACCGTCGTGTCCTGGGCCGCGATCGCCTCCAGCCAGCGCAGGGGCGTGCCCACGAAGGTCTCGGGGCGCATCAGGACCAGGCCGATCCCGTGGAAGAGGCCGGTCATCACGATCCCGACCAGGCCCATGTCGTGATAGAGCGGCAGCCAGCTGACGAAGCGCTCGCCCGTTGGGCGCCCGTCGCCCGCCACGTAGATCCCCCGCGTGTTGGCGCTCAGGTTCGAGTGGCGGATCGAGACGGCCTTGGGGAGCGCGGTCGAGCCGGAGGTCAGCTGGACGTAGGCCAGGCTCTGGGGGTCGACGGCGTCCAGGGGAGCCAGCTGCGTGAGGTCGAGCTCGGGCACCTCCCAGAAGGTGCGCCCCGTCTCTGCGCCGACCTCGGGGCTCGTGACGAGGTGCCCGCCCGGGTAGCGCTCAGCGAGCAGCTCCAGGCGGCGGCGGAACACCTCCAGGCCGCCGATGGCGCGCGGGAGGGCCAGGCAGCAGGGGAGGGCCTGAATCAGGCTGGCTCCCAGGAAGGCCTCGATCAGGTCGTGCCCGGTCGGCAGGCAGAGGAAGACCACGTCGCCAGAGGTGACCCCGTGTCCACTCAGCCAGGCGCCCCAGGCGCGCGCCCGCGCGACCACCTCCGGGTAGGGGCGCTCGGTGACCCGCTTCCCCCGCCGGTCGTAGACCGACAGGGAGGCGCTCGACTCGGCCAGGGCGGCCAGCGCGGCCGGGATCGTCTCGGGGGTGTTCAGCGCGCCTCCTCTCCTCTCACGTAGGGCGCGAAGTCTATCAAGATCGCCCGACCTGACCCCACGTCGCCGCGCCCGCGCGCGCCGGCCTTGAGGAGTGGATAGCAGCGCACTATCGTCGCCTTGAGCGGCGGGCTCTTCGCGCCGCACCAACCCACGGGAAACGCTTGTCCAGCAACGCGGATCGACTACTCGGCAGCCTCGTGGTGAAGCACGGCTACGCCACGGAGGAGCAGGTGCGAGCCGTCGCGCAGCGCCTGCACCCGGGGACCTCCCTCGGCGAGCTGCTCAAGTCCGAAGGGCTGCTGAACACCAACGCCTTTCAGACGCTCCAGCGCGAGGTCGCGCTGACCCGCTTCCTGCAGGCGGAGCAGCAGTTCGCCAAGCTCTGCGTCGAGCAAGGCCGGCTGACGATGCAGGAGGCGCGCGAGCTCCTCCAGAGCCAGCGCCAGGCCAACTACTCCTGGCGGATCAGCGACCGCCTCGTCGAGGAGGGCCGGATCCAGGAGAGCGAGCGAGACTCGCTCACTCAGGAGCTCTTCCGCCGCCTGGAGGGAGCCGAGCCGCTCCAGGGCGTCAGCCGCCCGAGCGGGGTCTACGGCGCGCCGGGGGACATGGCGACGCCGAGCAGCATCATTCGCGCCGCCGAGCACGGGCACCCGCCGACCCGCGCCCTGCGCGCGGTCGAAGCCGAGCGCCAGCGCTTCGCGCCGCCGCCGCCGCCGCCGCCCGCGCCCCTCCCCCAGCTCCGCCCGCCGCCCCAGGTCCCGCAGCCGCCGACGCCCCCCGCGGCCCTCGCCCCGCAGCCCCCCGCGCCGCCAGCGCCGCCCCGGCCCCCCAAGCCGCCAGCGCCGCCCCGGCCCCGCGAGGACGACGACCCGATCGAGCGGACCCTGCTCCACGAGGAGCTCGACGCTCCTCCGCCCGCCGACGACGACCCGATCGAGCGGACCCTACTCCACGAGGAGCTCGACGCTCCTCCGCCCGCTCCCGCCGCCGACGACGACCCGATCGAGCGGACCCTGCTCCACGAGGAGCTCGACGCTCCCAGCGAGGTCGAGGATCCGATCGAGCGGACGATGATCCTCGAGGCGCCAGATACGCCGCCCGCTCCCGCCGCCGACGACGACCCGATCGAGCGGACCATGCTCCACGAGGAGCTCGACCCGCCGCCGGCCGAGGCGTCGCCCGATCGGACCCTCGCCTACGAAGACGGGCCGATCCCGCCCCCACCCAGTGACGAGGAGCTCTTCGACCCCAACGGCCTGACGGCGCCGATCCGCAACCCCTTCCAGCAGGGCGGCGGCGAAGACGCCCTGCAGACGATGAAGATCCCGCCCGCTCCCCCGAGCGCGCCCCCTCCGCCCCAGCCGCCCCAGCCGCTCGGCCAGGACGCCCTGTCCACGATGCCGATCCCGCAGCCGGACCTGACGCGGTCCGAGGTGACCCAGCTCGACGGCGGAGACGAGACCCGCTTCGACGTCACGCCCCTCGGCGGCTACGACGACCCCTTCGGCTCGCAGGTCCGCCAGAAGCCCAGCAGCGGCGCCCACGGGCGGATGCCGGATCCGACCCCGGCTAGCCAGCCCACGCCCAAGCCGCGCCGCGCGCTGGGCGACACCATGGCGGACCCCGCGCGTGAGCGCGACCTCAGCGGCCAGCTGCTCAACAACCGCTACAAGATCCTCGACAAGCTCGGCCAGGGCGGCATGGGCCAGGTCTACCGCGCCGAGCACACGCTCATGGGCCGCACGGTGGCGGTCAAGGTGCTCAACCCGGAGCTCGTCAAGAGCGACGAGTCGATCGCGCGCTTCAAGCGCGAGATCCTCGCCATGGCGCAGTTCCAGCACGTCAACGTGGTGCGGGTGTTCGACGCCGGCACCACCGAGCAGGGCCGCTTCTACATGGCCATGGAGTACGTCGAGGGGGTCAACCTCGCCGGCGTGCTGCGCCAGAACGGGCCGCTCCCCCTCGACCGCTTCACCAACCTCTTCGCCCAGGCCCTCTCGGGCGTCGGCAAGGGCCACGAGCTGGGGATCGTCCACCGCGACCTCAAGACCGAGAACATCCTCGTCACCTCGCCCCGCCCCGACAACGAGGTGGTCAAGATCATGGACTTCGGGATCGCCAAGCTGCTCGGCGGCGAGAGCGAGCCCACCCCCCAGTCCCACAGCAACATGTTCCTGACGACCGAGCGGGTCGCGGTCGGGACGCCCGAGTACATGTCCCCCGAGCAGGCCTCGGGCGGGGCGCAGGTCGACCACCGCAGCGACCTCTACTCGCTGGGCGTCGTCGCCTTCGAGCTGCTCACGGGGCGGCTCCCCTTCGAGGCGGAGAGCCCGGTCGGGTTCATTGGCAAGCACATCGTCGATCCGCCCTTCACCTTCGAGGAGGCCAGACCGGGCCTCGGCCTGCCAGCGGCGATCGAGGCCTGGGTCATGAAGGCCCTCGAGAAGGACCCCGACGACCGCTACCAGAGCGCCGAGGAGATGCTCGACGCCCTCGAAGAGGCCGCGCCCAGTCCGGAGCTCAAGGCGAAGGTCCAGGAGATCCGGGCCAAGGGCGGCGCGACCGCGAGCCAGGTGATCAAGGCCAAGCGCGCCACCACGGCCGGCGCCCCGGCCGTGACCGACCAGACGATGCTCGTCGCGCCTCCCAGCGACCTGCTCTCGCCGCGCGTCTCTCCCGCGGCCGGACAGGCCGCGGGCGCCCGCGAGGGCGGCGACGACGACCTGATCGTCAAGCTGCTCAAGGCCGCGATCGGGCTGGCCGCCGTGCTCGCGCTCTGCGTGGGCGTCGCGGTCGTCTACAAGAAGGTCCTCCGCCGCCCGCCGCTGAGCGAAGCCCTGGCCGCGGCCGAGCTGCAGCAGGACCTCGACGCGGGCCGCTTCGAGCAGGCCCAGGCCAAGCTCGCCGAGCTGCGCGTGCAGGACAGCGACGCTGAGGCCCTCGCCGCCGAGCGCGAGCGCGTCGACGCCTGCGCCCTGGCCTTCAAGGCCCTCGAGCAGGCGCGCCAGGACCTCGCCGCAGCGCGCGAGCGCTTCGCGAACCTGCGCCAGAGCAACCGCGAGGACGCGCTGACCCTGTTCCGCGAGAAGCTGGCCCCGGCCCACGCGGCCGCGACGCAGGCCCACGCCAAGCTCGGGACCGAGCTCGGGCTGAGCGAGCTGGCGGGCGAGCCTCCGACCAGCCTCGAGGCCGAGCAGCGGAGCTTCGACCTGCTGAACGCGCTCCACCAGGCCAAGGGGCTGCTCTCCAGCGGCGACCCGGTGCTCGTGCTGCAGAAGCTCGAGAAGGCCGAGGCCCTCGCCCCGGCCGAGGGACCAGAGCGGGTCGAGATCGCGCGCCTGCGCGGCGAGGCTGGGGTCCGCAAGCACCTGCTCGCGATCGACAAGGAGCTCAAGAAGGCCCCGGGCCAGAGCCAGCTCGACGAGGCGGAGGAGCTGCTCGCCGAGGCCCGCAAGCTGGTGCGAGAGCACCGCCTGATCCACCTCGACGACGAGGTGCAGCTGGCCCAGCGGCGCCTGCTCGACGTCAAGCGCCTGGCCGAGAACCGGGCGACCCGCGCCCAGATCGACGCCGACCTCCAGCGCGCCAGGGAGGCCATGGAGGCAGGGCGCTTCGACGAGGCGCTGAGCGCCCTCGACGCCGCGGACGACGCGGCGATCAAGCAGCAGATCCCCGACACGGGCGGGGTCCGCGCCGCTCTGCGCAAGCGCCTCGAGACCTTCCAGGCCTCCCACGCCGAGTTCGAGGCGCGCCCCAGCTACGACGAGCGCTCGCCCCTCGCGACGCTCCAGCGCGCGCTGGAGGCGCGCCAGACCTACCTGGCGCAGTTCAAGGGGGAGGCCTACCGACGCGAGGTCGTGCTCGAAGAGGTCAAGGAGCTGCGCGAGCGGATCGCCCAGGCGAGCAGCGCCAAGCAGCAGCAGGAGCTCGACCGACGCCTGGCCGCGGCCAAGGCCAAGGGAGAGCAGAACCCCCAGGAGGGCCTGCGGGCGCTGAAGGAGGTCCTGGCCTACGCCAAGGAGCAGGAGCTCGACTCGGCCCCGGTCGAAGCGGCGATCGCGGCCCTCGAGGAGGCGGCCAAGCGCAGTCCGGTCCCTGCCGCCGAGTTGACCCGGCGCGGCTTCGTCCGCCTGAGCGACAAGCTCTGGATCGGTCGCCACGAGCTGACCAACAGCGAGTACTCGCGCTTCATCGCCAACATGCGCCGCGACAAGAAGTCGCTGCGACCCCTCTGGCCGAGCACCTGGGAGGTGATCAAGGGCACCACCACCCGGATCTACCCCTCGGGCAAGAGCGGCTTCCCCCTCCGCGGCGTGTCCTTCCAGCAGGCGGAGGCCTACTGCCGCTGGGCCAGCGAGGACCTGGCGGAGAAGCTGCCCGGGCTGAAGCGGGTCCGCCTCCCCAGCGAGGCGGAGTGGATGCGCGCCGCCCGCGGCGAGACCCAGCGCGCCTATCCCTGGGGAGACAAGTGGGACCCCAAGCGCTGCGTGTGCAAGCGCGGCGAGCAGGGCAGCCCCCTGGCCGTGACGGCCGGGACCAAGCTCAGCGGCGAGACGCCTGAGACCAAGCTGCGCCACATGGCCGGCAACGTGGCCGAGTGGGTCGACACCGTGTGGGAGGACGACGACGGGACCCCCGACCCCTCCCGGCGGATCCTCAAGGGCGGCTCCTTCGCCTCGGTGTTCGAGCAGCAGCTGAAGGTCGACGCGCGGGTCAAGGGCGGCACCCAGGAGAGCAAGCCCCAGTGGGGCTTCCGCGTCGTGATCGAGCTGAAGTGAGGGTGAGCGTGGACGCCAAGATCGGAATCGTGACCGTGTCGGACCGCGCCAGCCGCGGCGAATACGAGGACCGCGGCGGCCCCGCCCTGCAGGCCTGCCTGGAGGAGTTCCTCAGCACGCCCTTCGAGCCG
>CALDQK010000317.1 GCA_937911525.1 uncultured bacterium | reverse complement strand
CGCGCTCGCGCTCGACGGCCTTGCGCACCTCGGCGTCGCGCTCGCGGGCCGCCTGCTGGCGGGCCGCGGCAGCCCCCGCCTCCCGCCCGCGGGCCTCGGCCTCGCGCGCCTGCTGCGCGGCCTGCTGGCGGGCCGCCTGCAGCTCCTGGTCCGCGGCCTGCTGGACCTGCTGGGCGCCCTCCTTGGCGCCCTCCTGACGGGCCGCCGCCAGCTGTCCCGGCAGGCCCTGCTCGAGCTCGTCCAGGCGCTGCTGGGTCTGGGCCAGCTCGGCCCGCAGGGAGTCGAGCTGCGCCCGCCGCGTCTTCTCCAGCGCCGCCAGCCCCACCAGCGCCGCCCCGAGCAAGAGCGCCAGGATCACGAGCGGGGCGCGCGAGGGACGCGCTGGCTCCTCGTCGTCCTCCTGGACGCCGCGGCGGCCCGAGAGGGTCGGGACGTCGACGTCGGACTCGTCCAGGGCCTCCTCGCGCCAGCTCCGCTGCGCCCGCCGGGAGCGGCCGGGTCCCTGCTTCCGCTTCGGCTTGCGCTGGGACGCGCTCCCGGCCAGGCGCGCGGAGTCGTCCACGATCGAGGCCTGATAGCGCGTCGAGGCCCCGGGCACCTCGTCGTCCTCGACGATGATCAGCGGCCCGGAGGGGGAGATCGGCCCCAGGTCGCTGACCCGGCCCAGCTCGGTCACGTCGTCGCGCGCCGCGAGCTCGTGGCTGTCGTCGTCGAGGTCGACCAGGCTCTCGTCGCCGCTCTCGTAGGCCTCCAGCGTCTCGAAGGAGGCGTCGTCCCCGGGCGCCGCGTCCGGCGGCATGCTGGGGAGGCTGGCGCGGCGCTTGCCCCGGTCTGGCCGCGGCAGGAGCTCGGCCGAGCTGCCGAAGGGCTCGCTCAGCGAGTCCGAGGAGCCGGCGCCGGCCACCGCGTCGAGGTCGGAGTCGTCCAGGAGCTCGCCCGAGTCCGCGAAGAGCTCGCCCGAGCCCGAGTCGGAGGCGAGGGGGTCGCGCGCCCCGCTCGTCGTCTCGCCGAAGGGGAACTTGACCCGATCGCTGAGCGAGCCCAGGTCCGAGTCGGACCCGAGCGGCTCTTCAGCGAAGGAGTCGTCGTCGTCGGGTGGAGGCCGCCTCTTGGCCACGACGCCTCGGGGTTGGGGTCAGCACAGCGCGATGAGACCCAGGCTCAGGAAGCCATGGATCGTAGCAGGAAGCGCCTTAAGTACTGTTCTATTCAGCCGCCCGCGGCGGGACGCCGAAGCGCTCGCACAGCTCGGCGACGGGCGTCTCCCAGTCGTCGCGCGGGTCCCAGTCGCTGACCAGGTCGGTGTTCAGCTGGGAGCCGCGCTCGAAGGCCGCGCGACCTGGGTCTCCTCGAGCGGGCTATGAGGACGTCGCCCCGACGAGCTCCTCCTCCAGCAGGCCGAGTCGCTTGAGCGAGCGCCGCAGGGCGTAGCGGGTCACGCCCAGGCGCCGGGCTGCCCGCGCCTTGTTTCCGTCGCAGCGGCGCAAGACCGCCTCCAGGTAGTCGCGCTCCCGGGCGCTCAGCTGATCGAGGAGGTCCTGGTAGCTGATCCGCGCGTCGGCGCTCTCGGTCTGGGTCTCGCGGGCGCCCTCGAGCTGCAGCGCCTCGGGTGAGATCGCGCCGGAGCGCTGGAAGAGCGCTCCCACCCGGACGGCGTTCTCCAGCTCACGCACGTTGCCCGGCCAGTCGTGCTCGAGCAGCCGGTCGAGGGCGGCCTGGCTGAGGCTCAGCTCGCAGCCGCGCTCCCCCCGGATCCGCTCCAGGAAGTGCTCCGCGAGCAAGGGCACGTCCTCGATCCGCTCGCGCAGGGGCGGCATCTCGAGCTCGAGCACCGCGACGCGATAGAGCAGATCCCGGCGGAAGCCGCCCTCGCGGACCAGCTGGACCAGGTCCTGCTGGGTGCTCGCGATCAGGCGCACGTCCAGGGACACGGGCTCGCTCCCGCCCAGGCGCCGGACCTGGCCCTCCTGCAGCACCCGCAGCAGCTTGGCCTGCAGCGCCTCGCTCGTGTCCCCCAGCTCGTCGATGAACAGGGTCCCGCCGCTGGCGCGCTCGAAGAGGCCGGCCCGGGCCTCGCTCGCGCCCGTGAAGGCGCCCTCCTCGTGGCCAAAGAGCTCGCTCTCGAGCAGCCCCTGGGGCAGGGCTCCGCAGGCTTCGCTCACGAAGGGGCCCGCGCTTCGGCTCGAGCTGCCGTGGATCGCGCGGGCGAGGAGCTCCTTGCCCGTGCCGGTCTCACCCGTGATCAGGACCGGGATGTCGCACTCGGCCGCCCGCTCCGCCCGCACCAGCAGGCGCTGCATCGCGCGGCTCTGCCCCACGATCCCGAACCGTCGGCTCCAGTCCACTCGTCCACGCGCAATCAAGGTCGGCTCCTTCCGCGAAGTTGGCTGAGAGTCCCCAGTGCAAGCAGAGTGCCGCGCCCAAATCGTGCGTTCTCCGCCCTAGCTCCTTTCGCTGCCTTTTCATGTGCCCTGAGCTGGTTCGTTTCACGAATGGGCAGATCTTTCCCCTTCGGCGCAGATAGGATCCCTCCGTGAGCTCTTGGGTCCTGTTCGAGGACGAGCACCTCCTGGTGATCGACAAGCCCGCGGGCGTGAACACCCACCGCGTCGACACCCACTCTCAGGAGGGGATCTACGAGTGGGTCACCCGCCTGCGCCCCGAGTGTGAGCTGGCCCTGCTGCACCGGCTCGACAAGGGCACCTCGGGGGTCCTGGTGCTGGGCAAGACCGAGCTCGCGCGCCGCTCGCTGACCGAGCAGCTCAGCCAGCGCCGGGTCCAGAAGCGCTACGAGCTGCTGGTCCCGCGGGACGCGAGCCGCCCCGAGCGGCAGCGCTGCGACGCCAAGGTCCCGACCAAGCGCAAGGGCAAGCCGCGCCAGCAAGAGGCCGAGACCGACTTCGCCCGCGGGGAGCTGGCCGTCGGGGAGCGGGTCGAGCTGCAGGAGGCCCGCCCGCGCACCGGTCGCCGCCACCAGATCCGCCTCCACGCGGCGCGCCTCGGCATGCCGATCCTGGGCGACGTGGCCTACGAGGGGCCGCCCGGGGCGCGGCTCTACCTCCACGCCGCCGAGCTGCGCCTGCGCCACCCCCAGAGCGGGGAGCTGCTCGAGCTGCGCTCGCCGCGGCGGGCCTCCTTCTCGCGCGTGCTCGCGGGGAGCGACCCGAGCGCTCCCTCGGTCGCCGCCCTCGCCGCCCACGAGGCGCGCGCCGTGTTGCTGGGCGGCCCCGAGACCGACAGCTGGCTGTGGATCGACCGCCACCACGACGGCTTCCCCGAGCTGCGGGTCGAGCGCTACGGGGACGTGGGCCGCGTGCTCCGCTACGACACCCGCGACGCGCCGCTGCCCGCGGCCTGGATCGACGCGCTGATGCAGCAGGGCCTGCGGGCGCTCGTCGAGCAGCGGCGACCTCGCGGAGGTGGGGGCGAGCAGGCCGAGACGATCGCCGGCGAGCTCTCCCAGGCGCGCTTCGAGGCGCGCGAGCTCGGCCTGCGCTACTGGGTCGACGTCAGCGCGAGCCCGACCTCGAGCGGCCTCTTCCTCGACCAGCGCGAGACCCGCCGCCGCCTGCTCGGCAGCGACCTGAGCGGGACGACCTGCCTGAACGCCTTCGCGCACACGGGCTCGCTCTCGCTCGCCGCGGCCCGCGCGGGCGCCGAGACCCTGACCCTCGACCTCAGCAAGCGCTACCTCGACTGGGCCCGTGAGAACCTCGAGCTGAACGGGATCGACCCCGGCGAGCACGACTTCATCTACGGCGACGCGCTCGACTGGATGCGCCGGCTGGGCAAGAAGGGCCGCCGCTTCGACACGGTCCTGATCGACCCCCCCAGCTCCTCGACGAGCGGGAAGGGGCGCAGGAAGCGCCGCTGGGTCGTCGAGCGCGACCTCGACCAGGTCGTCGAGCTCGGCGCGCGCCTGGTAGCGCGCGGAGGGACGCTCTTCGTCTCGACCAACCTGCGCCGGATGGCCTGGGAGCGCTTCCTGGAGCTGATCGCGGGCGGCCTGCGCGCGGCGGGGCGGACCGCGGCCGTGCAGACCGCGACCTGCCCCCTCGCCCACCGCTGCGGCGCCGGCGACCCGCCCTACCTCAAGGCCGCCTGGCTGCGCCT
>CALDQK010000316.1 GCA_937911525.1 uncultured bacterium | reverse complement strand
GACCGAGGACGGACGACCGAGGACGGACGACCGAGGACGGACGACCGAGGACGGAGACCGACGACGGAGACCGAGGACGGGGACCGAGGACGGAGACCGAGGACGGACGACCGAGGACGGAGACCGACGACGGAGACCGACGACGGAGACCGAGGACCGGAGACCAGGAGCCGGAGCCGGAGACCGGGACCGGAGCCGGGGACCGAGGACCGAGGACCGGAGACCGGAGCCGGAGCCGGAGACCGGAGCCGGAGCCGGAGACCGGGGGGACCGGGACCGAGGACCGGAGACCGGAGCCGGAGACCGGGACCGGAGCCGGGGACCGGGACCGGGACCGGGACCGGAGCCGGAGCCGGAGTCGGAGTCGGTAGCGGCACCGGGTTCGCCGATGCTCCGGAAAGACAACGCGCTGCAGGTCCACTCGGACCAACAGCGCGCTGCAGGCTGGATGTGATTGATCGCTAGGGCCTGGGCTTGGCTGGGAGGAACGATCCAGCGGCGTTCCTACCCGCTCACTTGCTGCCCGAGCCGTCCCGGAGCCCTCGGGTCGAGGCGCTCTCGAGGCGTGCCTCAGAGGATTCGACGTTAGGTGATTGGGTGCGTTCGAGCGTTCCTGGCCCTCGAGGCTCCCGAGCCCCGCAGCACACGATCACCGAGTCGAATCCGGGCCCCAGATGGGGGGGGCTGGGGGGGGCGCAGCCCCCCCCAGAATTACGGCTGGCCGGGGGTCGGGGGAGCCGCGGTCCAGTTGCCGGCGGCGTTCTCCGAGGTCTCGTCGTGACCGGTGATCCCGTTGCCCGCGTTGGGGGTCTCGGTGCCCTCGGTGTAGTCCTGGCGGACGATCGAGTTGTTGGGCGCCTGCTGGTAGGGGACGGTGCTCTGCTGAGCGACCGGCGTCTCCGGCTGGTACTGGGTGGGCGTCGTGTCGGCGTCGGGGCCGTCGATCGAGATACCCGTCTTGTCCCACTGGAAGTTGAAGCTCGTGGGCGTGCCGAAGTAAATGTAGTCGACGTCCTGGACCAGGTCGGTGGTGCCGTCCCAGTGGAAGAGGACGAGGACCTCGCCGTCGCCCGAGGCGACGTCGAAGAGCTCGACGTTGGCGCCGGTCGGCACGGCGACCCACGCGGTGCCGTTGTGGGTCAGCATCTGGACCGAGCCGCCCGACTGGTTCTGCAGCGCGTAGTCCGCCGCCTGGCCGTAGGTCGTCTCGAAGCCGCCGCCGTCGAAGGCGATCGTGATCACCTGGCCGGGAGCGATCGAGGCGCCGGGCGGGAAGCGGACGAAGAAGTCCGAGGCGTTGCCCGAGTCGAAGTTGCTGCCGGTCGGCAGGTTGTAGTAGGCCGCGCCCTGCGTGTCGCTCTGGTCGCTGAGGTAGTAGTTGCTCAGGTCGATCGTCATGGCGGTCGGGTTGAAGAGCTCGATGAACTCCTCGGTCGCCGGGTAGCCGATCGGCATGATCTCGCTGATCACGAGGTGATCGTTGAGGAAGAGCGTCACGGGGCCGCCGGTGATCGGGAAGCTGCCCTGCGGGGTGACCGCGCTGCCGCCGTAGGTGGCGCTGAGGTCCGCCGCCGCGGCGACGCTCAGCTCGACGGTCTTGCCGATCTTGCCGACCTGGGCCGCGGGGGTCGCGGCGGTGGTGTCGGCGGTCACGATCAGCTGCAGGTCAGCGCCGGGCTGAATCGTGATGGGGTTGGCGAAGGCGACCTGGACGCTGCCGTCGTCCATGGTGAACGCGGGGGCAGCGATCGTGGCCAGGACCGGCTCGCCCTGATCGACGATCCCGTTCTTGTTGTCGTCGCCGTAGATCTTCAGCTCGCCGATGTCGGCCGACTCGTCGACCGTGCCCGAGGAGCTGATCGTGAAGTCGGAGACCTCCACGGCGGCGTTGCCGGACGAGGCCAGGTTGACCACGAGGGCCACCGAGTCCGCGCCGAGCTTGGACTGAGCCGCGGGTGCGTTGGGCAGCGCGACGTTAGCGAGGTCGATCGTGGCGGTTCCGGTGTTGGTGTTACCGGTCGTGCCGCTCGTCGTCCCGCCCGTCGTGCTGCTCGTCGCAGGCGCGGTGGTCGAAGCGTTGTTATTGGGATCGCGACTGCCCGAGTCACAGCCAATGGCCGCGGTCATCGCGATAGTGAGGGCAAAAATGCCGATGTGACGAAGCATGTTCTCTTGACTCCAGCCTGTGGGTGGGGCTCCCTAGGACCCCTATTGCTGGTCTTAATACAAAGCTCGCGCCAAGAGAGGTGGTGCGCTAAGTCCTTTGGAATATGCGTAGGCCCACGAGCTTTCTATTCATGGGACGGTTCAGAGGTGCACGATTTCCCAATATCGGCGCCATCGATAGGAACGAATGGCACGGCGTTGGGACTCCGGCATTTGCGGCGGCGCGCGGCGCTGAGGCGCCCCACCAGGGCGGCCTAGGGCCATCCCCGCTGCAAACCAAAGGAAGAGGGCCGGCGACGATCGCCGGCCCTCTGGGTTGGATCAGGATCCCTGAGCGCTAGAACTCGGCGCGCTGCGTGGTGCGCAGGCGCAGGAGGGCGGGCGCGAGGAGCGCCGGGTCCTCGCTCTCGCGCCAGGACTCCATGACGGCCTGGAGGCTGTGCTCGACCATGCCCACGTAGAGCACGCGCTCCTGCCACTGGACGCGGACGGGCTGGCTGAGGTCGAGGCCGAGCTTGGGCGAGAGGAAGAGGGTCAACTCGGCGACGTTCTCGCCCTCGAGCTGGATCCGGTTGCCCTCGACGCGAGCGCTGACCTGGCCGTGCTTGCCAGCGAGCTCATCGACTCGCAGCCACGAGCGGCGCCCGTGATAGGTCCCGAGCACCGTGTGGCTGACCTCCTTGGGCCAGGGGTCGCGGACCTGCTCGCCGAGCCAGCTGACGAGCTGCTTGGTCAGGTCGTTGCCGCGCAGGAAGGGCATCAGGATGTGCGGGCCCTGCTCGACCTCGTGGTAGACGTGGTCGATCCCAGCCTTGGTCAGGTCCTCGTGGATCGTGCGCGAGAAGCGGACCGGCACCACGCGGTCGGCGTTGCCGTGGATGAACCAGGTCGGCAGGCCGCGGGCGTTGCCCAGCAGGCGGCGGTTCTTCTGGTCGCGGGGCATCAGGTTCTCGAGGCGCGAGATTCCGCCGGCGAGGGGCGCGATCCCGGCGAACTCACCGGGGAAGCGGAGGCCGGTGCCCCAGGTCCCGTAGCCCCCCATGCTGTAGCCGACCAGCAGCACGCGGTTGGTGTCGATGGGGAACTCGCGCTTGAGGTGGCGCAGGGCGGCCAGGGGGAAGCCCTCGCGGTGGTAGCGCCACCAGTGCGGGAGCGGGCTCCAGTCGCCGCCGAAGCTCGGCACGTCCTCGTTCTCGAGGGTCGGGGGCAGCTTCACGGCGCCCGGGGCGGCTACGATCGTGCCGGCGGGGGCGATGTTGCGCGCGAACTGCATCAGCTGCTTCGCGTTGCCGCCCAGACCGTGCAACACGATCATGAGTCCGTAGCGTCCGTCCGCGCGGGGCGCCTTGGGGGTCCAGGTCAGGACCTCGGTGCTGCGTCCGTGGGGATCGCTCAGCTCGAAGCTGCCCTCGCCGGCCTTGGGCTCGAGCTTGCGGACCTTGCGGATCAGCTCGATCGCCTGCAGGGGCGAGACGCCGCTGGTCTCGAGGGCGCGCAGGGCGTCGGGGGCGGGCTGCTCGCCGCGGACCAGGCCCTTGATCACCTCCGGCGGGGGCGGCGGGGCGGCGGCGGCGGCTCCAGCGAGGGAGAGGGTGAGGCCCAGGGCGAAGGCCAGCGGGGTGCGGATCATGGAGTCCTCCTGCGGGTCGCGCAGTGTAGGACCCGCCGCGTCACATAAACGCAACAAGAAGGCCTGGCGTTTGGAAGCGAAGAAAAATGGGACGGGCTAGACCCGCGCGATCAGGTTGATCGTGCGTAAGTCCCGCACCACTCGGGCGACCTCGAGGATCTCGAGCCCGGTGCGCCGGGCGAGCTCGCCGAGGCTGATCCGGCCATCGATCAGGGTCAGCAGCTCGGGCGGCCCGAAGGTCTGGACGGCCTCCAGCTTGGCCGCGGGGGTCGCGAAGCGATACACGGCCTGCTCTCCGCCGACCTCGCGGCTCAGCTCGTCCCACTCCTGCAGCCGGCCGACCACCTGGAGCAGGAAGCGGGAGGAGTGGAGCGCGATCCGCGTCGCGCCCTCGGGCTCCTCGAAGTCCTCGGGCAGGGCGTCGAGCAGGAACTCGAACTGGGCGTCGTGCCAGAAGAGCGTGTCGAAGAAGGCCTCCTTGAGCGCCTCCACCTCGACCTCGGGCAGGTCGTCTTCGTGGACGCAGCCGGTGGCGCCGCTGTGGCGGGCGAAGACGACCTTCTCCTCCCAGGACTCGCCGAGGAACTCGCGCAGGCTCTCGGCGTCGGTGTCGTCGCGCCGGAACAGGAAGGCCTCGCCCCGCTTGAAGTAGAGCTGCTGCTCGCCCTCGTCGCCGCTGATGCTGAGCGTGCCGCTCAGGCGCTCGGCCTGGAGCGTCTGGAGCACCGCCGCGAGGCCGACGCCCGAGAGGCTGCCCGCCAGGAAGCCGCGGCGGATCCGCACCGAGGAGCCCCAGGTCTCGGTGACCGAGGCGCTCTGCTCGGACTCGTCGAGGCGGCGGGCGGCCTCGAGCAGGAGCCCGTTGGGGTCGATCGTGAGGGTCTGACCCTGCTCGATCGCCTCGAGGAGGGCCGGCGGGGGGGGCTCGGGATGGAAGGCGAAGGTGGCGGGGGTCCAGCTGAAGACCCCGAGCAGGACCTCGCTGACCTCGGTCAGCTTGTCCTCGGGCGGCAGGTTGCGGGCCCGACCGAGGATGTCGGCGAGCTCGTCGCGCGTCCGCTTGGTGGGCCGCTGAGCGGGCTTGGTCCGCGCGGCCTGGGGGTTGGTGGCCGCTCGGCCGCGCTGTCCGCTCGGGGGCGGGCTCGGGCGGCGGGCTGGGGGGCGGCTGCCAGGTGGGCCCAGGCGGCCCGTGGGCGGGCGAGGGTGGCTCGAGCTGCTGGGGGGGCGGCCAGGTCGCTGACCCGGGGCGCGCGGACCCGGTCGGCGGTGGCCCGGGGCGCTGGGGGGGCGCTGGGGGCGCTGGGCGGGAGCGCCGGGACCGGGCCGGCGATGGTTGGCGCTGCTGGGAGGACGCTTGGGCCCCCGCGGCGGAGCGCCCGCGGGGCGATCTTGACCAGGGCGCCCGCTGGGGCGCCTGCGACGGGCGCCTTGGGGGGGCGGCGCGGGGCGGTCGTGCTCGTCGCTGCTGGGGCGGCGCAAGGCCTGCCCTCGCGAGAAGAGGTCCTTGAGGTCGGTCCGGTTGACGATCCCGCTGCGCGGCTTGGTCGGTCCGCCCTCGAGGGGGATCTGGATCGCGCCCTGGCAGAAGGGGATCCGGATCCGCTTGCCCTTGGTCACGACGCTCAAGGAGCCGCCCAGGCCGTTGCTCGAGATCAACTCGAACACCTGCGGCAGACCCATGATCGAAACGTCGCCGCTGATCGACACGAAGGCTTCCCCCGCTGGGACTTGTACCTCTGAGTCACCGTTCGCCGCAAGTCCCCTAGCCCTGACCCGCAGCCCTGACCCCTAGCCCTGACCCGTAGCCCTGACCCGTAGCCCGGACACGAAGCCGCCCCGCGGTCGACGGCGATTGCGGTCGACGGCGGGGCATGTGGCTCACCCGGAGGTGAGGGCTTCGCCGAGCTACTTGAGCTCGACCTTGACGTCGCCCTTGGCGAGGAAGGGCTCCCAGGCCTCGCGGTAGTGGTCCCGCGAGACGGCGAAGGTCGGCTTCCAGCGCGGACGAGCCGGCTCGCGCCGCAGGGGCATCCCGGCCTCGCGCGGGGTGCGGTCGGCCTTGCGATGGTTGCAGCGAGAGCACGCGATCACGCAGTTCTCCCAGCTGGTGGGGCCGCCGCGCGAGCGCGGCATGACGTGGTCGATCGTGGCCTCGACCCCGCGCCGACCGCAGTACTGGCAGGTCGCCTGGTCGCGCCGGAGCAGGTTGCGCCGGCTGAAGGAGACCTGTCGCCGCGGCTGGTCGGCGAACTCCTTGAGCACGACGACCTCCGGCGCGGGCAGCTCACCGCGAGGGGTGCGGATCAGGCGCGCGTCGGGGCGCTCCTGCTCGCACCAGTCCTCGAACTCGAGCAGCTGGTAGCTGACAGGGTCCACGACCCAGCCCATGCCACGGATCACGGTGGTGACGGCCACGCCGACCGAGAGGACGGCGACCGGCTGCCAGTGCTTGTTGAGGACCAGAACGGGTTGGTCGACGACGCGGGTCACGGTCTCGGCCTCCTTGCCCCCACATACGGGGGCTGACCCACCCGCCTGTCACGCGGGCTATCCTCTCCAGCATGGCGGAAACGAGCCCCACCGAGCCAGCCCCTCCGGAGGACGCCGGAGAACAGCGCTCGTGGGCCAACTGGCTGGCGGTGGTCGTCCTGGCGGGGGCCGTGTTGACCTTCCTCTGCCACGAGCTGCTCCTGACGGTGTTCGTGGTCCACGGCCAGTCCATGGAGCCCACCCTGCGCCACGGCCAGCGGGTGCTGGTGCTCCGGCCCCTGGGCGAGATCAGCCGCGGGGACCTGCTCGTGTTTCGCAACCCCCACGCCAGCGACGAGGTCCTGATCAAGCGGGTCCTCGCCCTGCCGGGCGAGACGCTGAAGGTCGAGGCGGGGCGGCTGCTCGTCGACGGGCTGCACCGCCCCGAGCCCTACGTGAAGCCCGGGACGGCGCTGCTCAGGCTGGCGGCAGAGCGCTGCCCGCCCGAGACCTACTACCTGCTGGGTGACAACCGGGCCGAGTCCTTCGACTCGCGCAAGCTAGGCCCGATCGAGCGCCGGCTGCTGCTGGGCAAGGTGATCCACCGCTTCTAGTCGATCCGGTGGTCGTCGAGCTCCATTCGCTCGCGACGGCTCTCCTACTCGGCGGGGCGGATCATCGTCTCGGGGCGAACCCAGCGGTCGAAGTCCTCGGCGGTGAGGAGCTCGAGCTTCAGCGCGGCCTCCTTGAGGGTCGTGCCGTCCTTGTGCGCGGTCTTGGCTACCGTGGCCGCGTTGTCGTAGCCAATGTGGGGCGCGAGCGCGGTCACGAGCATCAGGCTCCGACCGACGAGCTCCTCGATGCGCGCCTCGTTGACGGTGATCCCCTCGACGCAGCGGTCCGCGAAGCTGCGGCAGCCGTCGCCGAGCAGCTGCGCCGACTGGAGCAGGCTGTAGATCATGACCGGCTTGAACACGTTGAGCTGCAGGTGGCCGTTGCTGCCGGCGACGGTGGTCGTCACGTGGTTGCCCATGACCTGGGCGCAGACCATGGTCAGCGCCTCGCACTGGGTCGGGTTGACCTTGCCCGGCATGATCGAGGAGCCGGGCTCGTTGGCGGGGAGGTTGATCTCGCCGATCCCGCAGCGCGGGCCCGAGCCGAGCAGGCGCACGTCGTTGGCGATCTTCATCACCGAGGCCGCCACCGTGTTCAGGGCGCCCGAGGCCTCCACGACCGCGTCGTGGGCGGAGAGGGCCTCGAACTTGTTCGGCGCCGTCTGGAAGGGCTTGCCGGTGATCGAGGCGATCTCGGCCGCGACCTGGGCGTCGAAGCCCTGCTTGGTGTTCAGGCCCGAGCCGACGGCCGTGCCGCCCTGGGCGAGGAGCTGCAGCCGGGGCAGGGCGGCCTCGACGCGCTCGATCCCGTAGCTCATCTGCTGGGCGAAGGCCGAGAACTGGTCCCCCAGGGTCAGCGGCGTGGCGTCCTGGAGGTGGGTCCGGCCGGTGGTGACCACGTCCTTGAAGGCCTCGGCCTTGGCCCCGAGCGCGTCGCGCAGGTGGCGCAGGGCGGGCAGCGTCTCGTCCATCAGCTGGGTCACGCCGGCGACGTGCATCGCGGTCGGGAAGGTGTCGTTGCTCGACTGGCCCCGGTTGACGTGGTCGTTGGGGTGGACCGGGTCCTTGCTGCCGCGCTCGCCGCCGAGGAGCTCGATCGCGCGGTTGCTCAGGACCTCGTTCATGTTCATGTTCGACTGGGTGCCCGAGCCGGTCTGCCAGACCACGAGCGGGAAGTGCTCGTCGAGCTGACCCGCGAGGACCTCCTTGGCGGCGGTCTCGATCGCGTCGGCCAGCCTCCCCTCGAGGTCTCCGTTGGCCTTGTTGACCCGCGCGCAGGCCAGCTTGACGGTCGCGAGCCCGCGGATCACGGCCTGGGGCATCGTCTCCCAGCCGATGGGGAAGTTCGTGAGGCTGCGCTGGGTCTGAGCGCCCCAATACTTGTCGGCGGGGACCTGGACGGGGCCCAGGGAGTCGGTCTCGGTGCGGAACTCGCTCATCGCTGCCTCCGGTTGGTTCGCGGGGCGCAGATCAGAGCACGCGCCCCCAGCCCACGCAACGCGGGGGTCAGTCCTGGGCGGAGAGGCGCGCGGCGGCCCAGGCGCCGTGCTCGGCGACGGCGGGGTCCTCGTGGCGAGCGAGCTCCTCGGCCAAGGGCAGCAGGCTGGCGTCGCCCGCGTTGCCGGCGGCCGTGGCGAGGTTGCGCAGGAAGCTCTTCTTCCCGGCTCGATAGAAGGCCGTCCCGCGGGCCAGCTTCTTGAAGCTGGTCTGAGCGCGCGCGGCCAGCTCGAGCAGGGGCGGGTGGGTCCGCTCGGGCGCGGCGGCCAGCTCGGCGTCGGCGGGCGGGGCGAAGCGCTGGTTGAAGGGGCACACGGCCTGGCAGATGTCGCAGCCGAACACGTGCTGGCTGACCTCGGCCCGCAGCTCGGCTGGGACCGGTCCGCGGTGCTCGATCGTGAGGTAAGCGATACAGCGCCCCGCGTCGAGCACGTAGGGCGCCGGGAAGGCGTCGGTCGGGCAGGCGTCCAGGCAGCGGGTGCAGCTCCCGCAGGAGGCGAGGGGCTGGGGGCCGTCCGGGGGCAGGGGGCGATCCACGATCAGCCCGCCGAGGAAGAAGGCCGAGCCGCGCCGGGCGTGGATCAGCATCGTGTTCTTGCCCCAGAACCCGAGCCCGGCCTGGTGCGCGAAGGCGCGCTCGAGCAGGGGCGCGGTGTCGCAAGTGCGCCGCGTGGCGCAGCCGGGGAGGAGGGCCCGGCAGAAGTCCTCGAGCGCCGTCAGGCGGGCGGCGAACACGCGGTGGTAGTCGATCGGGCCCTGGGCGTAGGTGGAGGTCCAGCCGAGGGGGCGGCCCGCCTCGTCGCGCGCCGAGAGCTCCGCTGCTGGCGCCGGGTAGGCCAGGCCGACCATCAGCACGGCCTCAGCCCCCGCGAGGAGCGAGCCCGCGTCGGCGCGGGCGGCGGAGTCCTCGGCCAGCCAGTCCATGCCGGCCTGGTGCTCGGCCGCCAGCCAGGCCTCGAGGCGCTCGAGCTCCTGCGCCGGGAGCCGGGCGGGCGCGATCCCCACCGGGTCGAAGCCGAGCTCGCGCGCGGCAGCCTTGAGCCGTCGCGCCGCCTCGGCCGGCGATCCCGCGGGCGCGGGAGCCGGCAGGCTCGGGTCGCGCGGGCTGGGCGCGCTCACGTCGCTCGCGGGCTGGTCAAGCCTCCAGCGCCGCCCGCTCGTATTCGATCGTGTCGCGCAGGGTCTGCTCCAGGCTCAGCTCGGGCGACCAGGCGCAGAGGGCCTCGATCCGCTCGGTGGCGGGGACCCGCCGGGGCATGTCCTCGAAGCCCGGGCCGTAGGCCTCTTCGTAGGGGATCAGCGCGATCTCGCTCCTGCTGGCGCAGAGCTCCTTGATCAGCTCGGCGAGCGCTCGGATCGAGACCTCGTGCTGGGTGCCGATGTTGTAGACCCGGCCGGCGGCGTCGTCGCGCTGGCTGAGGGCCTCGATCGCGCGCACCGCGTCGCGGGCGTCGCAGAAGCAGCGCTGCTGGGTCCCGTCGCCGTAGACGGTCAGGCGCTCGCCGCGGAGGGCCTGGCGGATCAGGCGCGGGATCACCATTCCGTAGCGGCCGACCTGGCGCGGGCCGACGGTGTTGAAGAGGCGGAACACGGTGACCGAGAGGCCGTGCTGACGCTGATAGGCCAGCCCGAGGAACTCGTCGACCAGCTTGCTGGCCGCGTAGGACCAGCGCTGCTTGCTGCTGGCGCCGAGCACGAGGTCGGCCTCTTCCTCGAAGGGGAGCTCGGTCGACTTGCCGTAGACCTCGGACGTGCTCGCGATCAGGGTCCGGCAGCCGTAGCGCAGCGCGGCCTTGAGCACGTCCTCGGTCCCGTGCACGTTGGCCTGGATCGTGTAGACGGGGTCGTCGACGACGAGCTGCACGCCGACGGCGGCGGCGAGGTGCACGATCACGTCGGCCTGGGAGCTGAGCCGGTCGAGCACCGTCTCGTTCTGGATCGAGGCCCGCGCGAAGCTCAGCCGCGGGTGGTCGCGCAGGTGGGCCAGGTTCTCGAGCCGCCCGGTGGAGAGGTCGTCGATCACCGACACGCTGTGGCCGGCGGCGAGCAAGCGATCGGCGAGGTGGCTGCCGATGAAGCCGGCGCCGCCGGTGAGCAGGTAACGGAGCGAGGTGGTCATGCTGCGAACATACCCGCGGGCAGGAGCTGGGTTCAGCCGGCCAGGGTGCGCTCGAGGTCGGCGATCAAATCCTCGAGGCGGTCGTAGCGGTCACCCGGGTCGACGGCGAGCATTCGCGACACGACGGGGCGGACCTTGTCGGGCAGCTCCTTCATCGCCTGCTGCTGGGCGGCGCCCTGCACGGCCTGGCGGAACATGTGGTCGGGGGTGCCGGACTCGATGGCGTCCTGGCCCGTGACCAGCTCGAAGATCGTGATCCCGAGCGCGTAGACATCCGAGTGGAAGGCCGGGGCGGTGCCGCAGAGGACCTCGGGGGCGATGAAGGCCACCGTGCCGAGGATCTCGCCCTCGCGCGTCAGGCCGGCGTCGTTCTGGGCCTTGCTGAGGCCGAAGTCGCACAGCCGGGCTCGACCCTCGCGGTCGATCAGAATGTTCTCGGGCTTGATGTCGCGGTGCACGATCCCGCGCTCGTGGAGCGCGGCCAGACCGCGGGCGACCTCGCAGGCGATCCGGACAGCCTCCTCCACCGGGATGGAGCCCAGGCGCGCGACCCGGTCGCGGAGCGGCTCTCCGACCACGAAGTCCATGTCGAGGTAGCGCAGGCCGCCCAGGGTCCCGGCGCTGCGGATCGGGACCAGGTTGGGGTGCTCGACCTCGAGCAGGATCTGCTGCTCGCGCGCGAAGCGGCCGGCGAGGTCCTCGTCCCGGACGGCGACGTCGGGGTCGAGGACCTTGAGCGCCGAGAGGGTGCCGTCCTCCAGGCGGACGCCTTTGAACACGCGGGTCCGGATCGTCTGGCTCAGCTCGGACACGACCAGGGTCAGCCCGAAGAGCGCGCCGCCCTTGGCCGTGACGGGCTGCGCCAGCGCCTCGCGCAGGACGCTCGCGTCGAGGACCCGCGCCTGCGGCTGGGTCCCGTTGCTGCCCCTGCGGCGGGCCGCCGCGCGGGCCAGGAGATCGGGGGCGCGCCAGGGGCTGAGCACCACGTCGGCGGCGCCGGCGCCCAGCAGCTCGGCCATGGACTGCTCCTGGCCGGGCGGGACCGCCACGATCGTGGGGGGAGCCGCGAAGCCGTAGAGCCCCTGCAGCCCGCGCAGGATCTCGAGCGGGGTCAGGCTGGCGCCCTCGGCCAGGGATGCGCTGGTGCCGATCACGACCAGCTCGGGCGGCGACTCGGCGCGGCTGAGGCGCGACAGCAGGTCTGCCCCGTGCTCGGCCTCTTCGACCGGGCCGAGCTCGGCGAGCGCGGCCGCGAGCTCGCTCCCGATCGTGACCAGGGGGGCGCTCACCCGCTGGCTCCAGGAGCGGCCCGCGCGATCCCGAGGAAGCTCGCGACCTTCAAGGCCGCGCCGCCGACCAGCGCGCCGCCGCAGCTGGGCAGACCGAGCAGCTCTGCCGCGTTGGAGGGCTTGACGCTGCCGCCGTAGAGCACGGGGACGCGCTGCGCCGCGGCGGGGTCGGCCCCGCGCGCGAGGGCCGCGCTGGCGTGGGCCAGCATGGACTCGACCTCGTCGGGGGTCGGGGTCTGGCCGCTGCCGATCGCCCAGCGCGGCTCGTAGGCGACCAGCACCTGCTCCAGGCGGGCGGGCTCGAGGCCGCCCAGCACCTCGAGCTGGCGGGACACGACCGACTCGGCGCGGCCCGCCCGACGCTCCTCGGCGGTCTCGCCCACGCAGAGGATCGGACGCAGCCCGGCCGCGAGGGCGCGGCGCAGCTTGCGGCCGACCAGGGCGTCGGTCTCGCCGGCGTGGCGGCGCTCGGAGTGGCCCACGATCGCGAAGCGGCAGCCCGCGTCGACGAGGTGGCGGGCGGCGACCTCGCCGGTGTGGGCTCCCTCGCCGTGGGCGGAGATGTCCTGGGAGCCGACCTCGGCCACTCCCCTCAGCGCGTCGGCCAGGGTGGCCAGGGCCGTGTGCGGCGGGCAGATCACGAGCGCCACGCCGCCAGGGCGGGCGGCCGCGCGCAGCTCTTCGGCGAAGGCGCGGGCCTCGGGCAGGGTCTTGTGGCTCTTCCAGTTGCCGACCACGAGCGGGTCGCTGGCGGCGGCGGGGCGGCCGCAGACCTCGGGCTCGATCCCGCGCTTGCGCAGCAAATCGCGCGCGAGGGGCGTCAGGATCGCGCCTCGGGGGATGACGGGGGACTCGACCCCTTCGAGGTCGCGGGCGGTGATCAGCGGCCGCTGTGCCATTGCTCGCAATCTAGGAGGCCCGCCCGGGTTCGGGCAACCCCAACTGGGTCGGAGGCGCTCGGCGCCCGGTGGGGGTGGAGGATCGGCCCCGCTTCGGTTTAGATACGCGCCCTTCGCTGCCGGGGACCCGGCGGCTCAATCCCAGGAGGAGTGATGGCCAAGAAGGTCGGCATCGTCGGTTGCGGGCTCATGGGCGCCGGAATCGTGGAGGTCTGCATCAAGAGCGGCCACGACACCGTGGTGCGCGAGGTCAACGAGGAGTTCCTCAGCCGCGGGCTGGCGCGCCTCGACGGCTCCATGGAGCGCGCGGTCAAGCGCGGCAAGATGACGGACGCCGAGCGCGAGACCGCGCGGGCCCGCCTGACCGCCACCACCGACCTCTCGGCGCTGAGCGAGTGCGACGTGATCGTCGAGGCGATCACCGAGGACCGCGAGCTCAAGGGCAAGCTCTGGCAGGACATCTCCAAGCACGCGCGCAAGGACGCGCTGCTGGCGACCAACACCTCCTCGATCCCGCTCTCCTCGCTGGCGCCCCACACGGGGAACCCGACCCGCTTCATGGGCCTGCACTTCATGAACCCGGTGCCGGTCATGAAGCTCGTCGAGCTGGTGCAGGGCATCGAGAGCACCGAGGAGACGATCGCCGAGGGGCGGGCCTTCGTGGAGGGCCTGGGCAAGACGACGATCCTGGCCAAGGACACGCCGGGCTTCGTGATCAACGTCCTGCTGGTCCCCTACCTGTGCGACGCGGTCCGCCTGCTCGAGGCGGGGGTCGCGACCAAGGAAGACATCGACGAGGGCATGAAGCTCGGCTGCGGCATGCCCATGGGCCCGATCACCCTGCTCGACTTCGTGGGCCTCGACACGACGCTCGCGATCTCCGAGGTCCTCCACGGCGAGTTCGGGGATCCCAAGTACGCCGCTCCGCCCCTCCTGCGCCGCATGGTCGAGAGCGGCTTCATGGGCAAGAAGTGCGGGCGCGGCTTCTACGACTACGGAGGTGGCAAGTGAGCCGCTTCAGCACGCGCCTGCGCGACAGCTCGCTCCTGCTCCTCTGCCTGCTGGCGCTGCCCGCCTGGGCTCAGCAGCCCGTCCCCAGCAAGCCGAAGGAGGACGCGAAGCCCACGGAGCCCGTCAAGGCGACCCTGGAGCTGAGCGTCAGCACCGAGCAGGCCGAAGTGCCCGTCGGCGGCATGATCAAGGCCACCGTCACGCTCAAGAACGCGGGCGTGGACCCGGTCAAGCTGCCCAAGCTCGCCGAGGACCGGCAGCTGGTCTCCTTCGACGTGTCGCTCGGCGAGAGCGGGACCGTCCCCTGCCAGCGGATCACGCCCTCCCCCTACGTCGACAAGACCGACTGGGAGATCGCGGAGCTGGGCGCGGGCGAGAGCTGGACCCTGACGGTCCCCTTCCCCGCGCTCGCGACCGGCGACTTCACGATCACGGCCCACTACGGGCGGACCCCGGCGGCGACGCTCGACCCCAAGCCGCCCGCCACGGTCAGCAAGCCGGTCAAGGTCAAGATCGTGCCCGCCGCGAGCGGCGCCGAGCGGGTCTCGATCCGGCTGGTGACCAACATGGGGCCGATCGACCTGCGCCTCTATCACAAGGAGGCCCTCGGCAGCTCGCTCAACTTCGCGCGGCTGATCATGGAGGGCGCCAAGAGCCAGGGGAAGGGTGAGGTTCGCCAGCCCTTCTACAAGGGCCTGACCTTCCACCGCGTGATCGCCAACTTCATGATCCAGGGCGGCTGCCCGCTCGGGACCGGCAACGGCGACGCGGGCTACTCGATCCCCGCCGAGTTCGCGACCAAGGGCGCGGACGGCAAGGTCCCCGAGAAGCTGCGCCACATTCCGGGCCGCCTCTCGATGGCGCGCTCGAGCGACAAGGACTCCGCCGGCACGCAGTTCTATATCTGCACCGCGACCTCGACCCACCTCGACGCCAACTACACCTGCTTCGGCGAGGTCACGCGCGGCATGGACGTCGTGATGACCATCGCCGAGGTCGACGTCGAGCCCGAGAACAACCGCCCCAAGACCCCCGTCAAGATCCTCGACGCGCGGGTCAAGCCCTAACCCTTCACCGCGAGAGAGAGCAACCATGCCGAACCCGACCGCGACCTTCGACACCAGCCTCGGGACCTTCAAGGCCGAGATCTACCTCGAGCAGATGCCGATCACGGCCAAGAACTTCATCGACCTGGCCAAGGACGGCTTCTACAACGGGCTGCACTTCCACCGGGTGATCCCGAAGTTCATGTGCCAGTTCGGCTGCCCGCACTCCAAGGACCCCAACAGCCCGCGCTGCGGCACCGGCGGTCCGCCCCACGGCACCATCCAGGACGAGCACAACCCCGAGTTCAAGGTCAGCAACGAGCCGGGCACGCTCTCGATGGCGAACACGGGCCAGCCCAACAGCGGCGGCAGCCAGTTCTTCATCAACACCGTCCACAACGACTACCTGGACTGGTTCACCCCCGGGCGGAGCAAGCACCCCGTGTTCGGCAAGATCACGGAGGGCATGGACATCGTCCACAACATCGAGAACACCCCCACGGCCGACGGCAACCGCCCGGTGACCCCGGTCAAGATGAACTCGATCACGATCGAGGGGGCCTAGTCCCTATGGGCTACGAGCGCCTCTCGGTCGAGACCGAAGCCCGCATCACGACGATCACGATCGACCGGCCCAAGGCGCTCAACGCCCTGGACCCCACGACCGTGGACGAGCTGGAGCGGGCGATCGCCGAGCTCGAGCAGAGCGACGCGATCGGAGCGATCCTCACGGGCTCGGGCGAGAAGGCCTTCGTAGCCGGCGCTGACATCAAGGTCATGGCCGACGTCCGCAACCCGGACGCGGCCAGGGCCTACGCGCGGCGGGGGCAAGAGGTCTTGGGCAAGATCTCGGCCTGCAGCAAGCCGGTGATCGCGTGCGTGAACGGCTACGCGCTCGGCGGCGGGCTCGAGCTCGCCCTGGCGTGCCACTTCCGCTACGCGGTCGAGAAGGCCAAGCTCGGCCTGCCGGAGGTCAGCCTGGCGCTGATCCCTGGCTACGGCGGCACTCAGCGCCTCTCGCGCCTCGTGGGGCGCGGCGTGGCCACCGAGATGATCGTCACCGGCG
>CALDQK010000315.1 GCA_937911525.1 uncultured bacterium | reverse complement strand
CCTGGCCCCTGGCCCCTGGCCCCTGGCCCCTGGCCCCTGGCCCCTGGCCCCTGGCTCCCGGCTCCCGGCTCCCGGCTCCCGGCTCCCGGCTCCCGGCTCCGGCTCCGGCTCCGGCCCCGGCTCCGGCTCCCGGCCCTGGCTCCGGCTCCGGCCCTGGCTCCCGGCTCCGGCTCCGGCCCCGGCCCTGGCTCCGGCTCCGGCCCGGGCGCCGTTCCCGGCCCCGGCCCCGTCCTCGAGCGCGGTTCCGGACGGGTCCAGCCAACCCGGGGTGGAGCCGGCGGCCTCGGCGTGGCAAGCTCTGCGCCCCTCGTTGGACTCCCTCTAGCCTGGAGCGCTCATGGCCCTCGTCCGCCCCTTTCGTGCGATTCGTCCGACCCCTGAGGCCGCCGGCCGGGTGGCCAGCGTGCCCTACGACGTGTGCTCGACCGAGGAGGCGCGCGAGCTGGCGGCGGGGAACGAGGACAGCTTCCTGCACGTGATCCGCGCCGAGATCGACTTCCCCGCCGGGACGGACTCGCACAGCGACGAGGTCTACGCCAAGGGGCGCGACAACCTGGCCGCGCTCGTCGAGCGCGGCGTGCTCGAGCGCGAGGGCGAGGCCAGCCTCTACCTCTACCGCCAGATCATGGGGGACCACAGCCAGACCGGCCTCGTCGGCACCTTCTCGGTGCAGGAATACGACGAGGGCGCGATCGTGAAGCACGAGTTCACGCGCCCCGACAAGGAGGCCGACCGGACCAAGCACGTGCTCACGCTCGGGGCTCAGACCGGGCCCGTGTTCCTGACCCACCGCCCCCACGCGGGGCTGGCCGAGCGGGCCGCGGCGGATCAGCAGCGCGACCCCCTCTTCGACTTCACCGCCCCCGACGGCGTCCAGCACACGGTGTGGCGGGTCGAGGATCCGGCCGCCTACGTGGGCGCCTTCGCCGAGATCAACCCGCTCTACATCGCCGACGGTCACCACCGCTCGGCGGCCGCCAGCAACGCGCGGCGGACGCGGCGCGAGGCGGGTGAGCTCGCCGACGACGACGCCAGCCACCACTTCCTCGCGGTCGCCTTCCCCAGCGACCAGATGCAGATCCTCCCCTACAACCGGCTGATCCACGACCTGGGCGAGCGGACCCCCGCGAGCTTCCTCGAGGAGCTGGCGGGGACGGCCGGGGTCGAGGCGATCGAGCGCGACGCGGGCCCCGAGCCGGGCGGCAGCGACGCGGTGTGCGTGCTGGTCGCTGGCAGCTGGCACCGGCTGAAGCTCTCGGCCCAGGCGGACGATCCCGTCTCGGTCCTCGCGCCGGCCATGCTCCAGGACCGGGTGCTCGGGCCCCTGCTCGGGATCGAGGACCCGCGCCGCGACGAGCGGATCTCCTTCGTGGGCGGGATCCGCGGCACCGGCGAGCTCGAGCAGCGGGTGAGCAAGGGTGAGGCCCTGATCGCCTTCTCGCTCCCCGCGGTCACGACCGAGCAGCTGATCGCGGTGGCCGACGCCGGGAAGGTCATGCCGCCCAAGTCGACCTGGTTCGAGCCCAAGCTGCGCTCGGGCCTCCTCACCTACTCCCTCGGAGGTGACCAGTGAAGGTCCTCGTCGCCGACAAGCTGCCCCAGACCGCGCTGGCGGGCTTCACCGACGCCGGGTTCGAGGTCGTGGCGGACGCCGGGCTCAAGGACTCGGCGCTCGTGGCCGCGATCGCCGAGAACCAGCCCCAGATCCTGGTCGTGCGCTCGACCAAGGTCCCCGAGGCCGCCCTGGCGGCGGGGCCCCTCGGCCTCGTGATCCGCGCCGGCGCTGGCTACAACAACGTCGACTGCGAGGCGGCCAGCCGGCTCGGGATCTACGTGGCCAACTGCCCGGGCAAGAACGCGATCGCCGTCGCCGAGCTGACCTGGGGCCTGATCGTCGCGCTGGATCGCCGGATCCCCGAGTGCGTCAACGACCTCCGCGCCGGCCAGTGGCGCAAGAAGACCTACGGCAAGGCGCGCGGCCTCTACGGGCGCACGCTGGGCGTGGTCGGCCTGGGTGAGATCGGCCGCCAGGTCGTGGCGCGCGCCAAGGCCTTCGGGATGCCCGTCGTGGCCTGGAGCCGCTCGCTGACCGAGGCCGACGCCGAGGCGCTCGGCGTGTGCCAGGCGCACTCGCCCCTCGAGGTCGCTCGCCACGCCGACGTGGTCTCGGTCCACGTCGCGCTCACGCCCGAGACCAAGGGCATGATCGACAGCGAGTTCTTCTCGGCCATGAAGCCGGGCGCCTTCTTCGTCAACACCTCCCGCGGCGAGGTGTGCGACGCCGAGGCCCTGCGGACCGCCGTCGCGACCGGCCGCCGCGTCGCCCTCGACGTGTGGTCGGTCCAGCCCAAGGACGCCGAGGCCCCCTTCGAGGATCCCCTCGGCAAGGAGGAGGGCGTCTACGGGACCCACCACATCGGCGCCTCGACGCAGCAGGCTCAGGAGGCCGTGGCTGACGAGGCCCTGCGCGTGGCGGTCGCCTTCAAGACCACCGGCGAGGTGCCCAACTGCGTCAACCTCGCCCGCGCTACCCCCGCGCCCTGCACCCTGGTGATCCGTCACCTGGATCGGGTGGGCGTGCTGGCCGCCGTGCTCGGCGTGCTGCGCGAGGGTCAGATCAACGTCCAGGAGATGGAGAACGTGCTCTTCTCGGGCCAGGGCGCCGCCGCTTGCGCCACGATCCGCGTCTCCAAGCTCCCCGCCAGCGACCTGCTCGAGCGCCTCGGCGCGCTCGAGCACGTCCTCAACGTCGAAGTCAAGTAGGAGCCCTCATGAGCCAGCGCGTGTTCAACTTCTCCGCCGGTCCCGCCACCCTGCCCGAGGTGGTCCTCGAGGAGGCACGCGACAACCTCGTGTCCCTCGGCTCCCTGGGCGCTGGGATCTGCGAGGTCAGCCACCGCGGCCCGGAGTACACCGCGATCCACGAGGAGGCGGAGGAGCGGCTGAAGCGGCTCCTGGGCGCCGAGCAGGGCTACACGCTGCTCTTCCTGACCGGCGGCGCGAGCCAGCAGTTCTTCCAGGTGCCCATGAACCTCGGCGGGGACGCCGACTACGTGATCACCGGGACCTGGTCGGAGAAGGCCTTCAAGGAGGCCAAGCGCTTCGGCAGCCCGCGCGAGGCGGCCTCGAGCAAGGAGACCCGGTTCGACCGGATCCCCAAGAAGCTCGACCTCAACGGCGAGGCGCGCTACCTGCACCTCACGAGCAACAACACGGTGGCCGGCACCCAGTGGCAGGAGCTGCCCGAGGCCGAGGTCCCGCTCGTGATCGACGCCAGCAGCGACATCCTCAGCCGCCCCGTGGACCTCAGCAACGTGGGCCTGCTCTACGCGGGCGCCCAGAAGAACCTCGGCCCCGCCGGCGTGACCCTGGTCCTGATCCGCGACGACCTGCTCGAGCAGTGCAAGGGCGACATGCCGACCCTGCTCGACTACAGGACGCACGCCGAGAAGGGCAGCCGCTACAACACGCCGCCCGTATTCCCGATCTACGTGCTCGGGCTGGTCGCCAAGTGGCTCGAGGCCCAGGGCGGCGTCGAGGTCATGGCCGCCACCAACCGCCGCAAGGCGGAGCGCCTCTACGCCGCGATCGACGAGCTCTCGCTCTTCGAGGGCCTGGCGCAAGAGGACAGCCGCAGCCAAATGAACGTCACCTTCCGGCTGACGAAGGAGGGCCTCGACAAGGCCTTCCTGAGCGAGAGCAAGGCCGCGGGCCTGCTCGGGCTCAAGGGCCACCGCAGCGTCGGCGGGATGCGCGCCTCGATCTACAACGCCATGCCCGAGGCCGGCGTCGACGCCCTGGTCGGCTTCATGAAGGAGTTCGCGGGCAAGCACGCCTAGGCCCTGCAGGTCGGCCGATGTCATGAGCGACGCCGAGCTGCGCGCCCTGCTGCGCGACTACGAGCGCAGCCTGGATCCAGCGCTCCTGGAGCAGGCCAGCCGCCTGGCGCGCCGCAGCGGCCTCACGCTCCCGGCGGAGCTGCTGGACGGCGCGGTGCTCGCGCCCAGCAGCTTTCGCTCGGACCTCGACCTGCGGGTGTGGGCGCTCGTCCCCGACCTCGACCCCCTCGAGGTCGAGGTGGAGCTGAGCCGGCAGCGAGACCCGACGCGGCTCCTCAACTGCCCCGCGCCCGAGGTGCCGGGGGTCGCGCGCTTCGAGGTCGGCTCGACCCCCAACCTGCTCGAGCTCCCCGAGCGCTACCTGTCCTGGGTCGAGGTGGGGCGCCGCCGGGGCGGGCAGCCGCGGCATTCGCTGAGCGAGGTGCTGAGCGCGCTGCGCGAGCAAGGCGGCGAGGGGCTCGCGCTCGACTGGCAGTTCCACGGCCAGGACCTGAGCGCGCTGGCCGAGCTGGAGCAGCTCCGCTTCGTCGGCGCGAGCGGCGAGCACGGCCTGGAGCTGCTCGAGTCCCTTCCGCCGAGCCTGCGCTGCCTGCGCCTGTTCAACCCGCGCCTGCTGGACGCCGACCTGGCCGAGCTCGCCCGCCTGCCCGAGTTGACCTGGCTCAGCGTCAGCGGGGTGCGCTTCGGCGGCGGGGCCTTCGCCGAGCTGGCCCGCCTGCCGGTCCTGACCCGGCTCGCGGCCCAGCACCTGACCCTGGAGACCGGGCTCGAGCCGGCGGACCTGGCCGGAGCCCCCGCCCTGCGCCGGCTCCGGGTCGGACCCTGCGCCTGCGCCGCGCTGGCGCCGCTCCAGCAGCTGACCCACCTCGACTTCCTCGCCTACGACTCCGCGCTCGAGGCGCTGGCGCCGCTCCAGCAGCTGACTCACTTGACGCTGACCTTCTACAGCTTCCGGGAGGGAGGGATCACCCCCGCCCGGGTCGCGGACCTCGCCCGCAGCCTGCCGCGCCTGCAGGTGCTCGACCTGCGTCACGGGGTCCAGGGCCAGACGCGAGGCTGGGCGAGGCGGAAGTACCGGCGCGAGCTGATCCGGCTGATGCCCGAGGGCGTGGAGCTCCTGCTCTAGCGACCAGCGCGGACTCGGCGCTCAGTCAAGCGGCTGGCTCGTGCACTAGAGTCGTGCCACACTGAGGGCATGATCCTCGCAGCGTGCCTGCTCCTGGCGGCTCCCTCGCTTCAGCTCGTCTCCGCCTGGGTCGTGAGCGCGGTCCTGCTGCTCGCCCTGGCGTGGTGCCTACGCGGTGTGCGGAGCGGGAGGCTGCGCCCGCCCTGCGGTCAGGCCCTCTTCCTCGCGCTGCTGGGCCTCTCGGTCCTGCAAGCGCGCGCCTGGCTCTCGATCGAGGGCGGGGTGATCGAGGGTGGGGGCCAGGCGGGGCTCGACCTCGGCCTGCGGGTCCTGGCGGGGCTCCTGGGCGCGGGGGCTGCGCTCGCAGCCCTGACCGGTCTGAAGGGGATCGTGGACGAGGGCGAGGAGTTCAGCGCCGGCGGCGCCCACGCCTTGTTGGCGCTCCTGCTCGGGCCCCTCGGGCTGGGCCTGGCGGCCTTCGGCGGCGCCGTCCAGTCGGAGGGTCCCAGCGCGCCGACCGCGCCCACGCCCGCGGCGGGCCTGCCGGCCCTGAGGGGAGGGAAGCCGGTGTGGAGGGGGCTGCGGCTCGAGCAGGGGAACCTCTCGCTCAAGCTCCCCGGCGCTCCCTGGACGCGGAGCGAGACCCTCGCCAGCCCCGCCCTGCACGGGCTGGGGGTGGTGGGGCACCACGAGCCCGAGGGTCGGGCGCAGCTGACGCTCCGACGCCGCGACCCCGAGGTCACGCTCCAGGTCAGCGCCGACTTGCTCACCTCCTACTCGCCCTACCCGACCCTGCGCGAGCTCGTCACGGACGCCCTGATCAAAGCCAGCTCCTCGCTCCAGCTGCGCAAGGTCCAGGCGCACTACGTGAGCGAAATCAAGGGCCTGCAGCTGATGGGCACGGGGACCCTGCCTGGGGTCAGGGGGCGCGTCTACTTCGAGGCCTGGGTCGGAATGCTCTTCGGCTGGCGTTACGCGGTGTGGGCCTGGGGCCCGCCCAGCTCGGCGAACGACGTTCGGCAGAGCATGTACGAGCTCCTCCCCTCGCTGCGGCCGCTCGACCGGAGCAAGGCCTTCACCACCCGGCCCTATACGCCCACCGAGCCTTTCCAGAGCGCCTTCGGCTATCGGGTCCCCCAGCTGCGGGCCGAGGACTTCTGGCGGCGCAAGTCGGAGGAGACCCTCGCGCAGGAGAACTCGGCCGCAGAGGTCGGCTTCAACGCCGAGGGGAGCAGCCTGACCGTGTTCCCCCTCTCGCTGCTCGGCCACGAGGTGCACCTCGAGGAGCTGGTCGCCGCGTTCCTGGCCCAGGTCGGGCAGAGCTACCCGAGCGAAGAGGTGCGCAAGGTCGCCGCGCTCGAGCGAGAGGAGCTGCGGGGCGTGCTCCTCCGCTGGGAGCGCCGCGACGAGGACGACTGGGACTGGCACTACTACGCTTTGGTCGCGCGCGGCGGAGGCAAGGCCTGGCTGGTGCTCGGCGTGTGGCCGATGCGCGCCGACGTCGAGCGGATCAAGCGCGCGGTGGCCGCGGTCCAGCTCGACGCCTCGGCCGCGGCGCCGACTCGCCTGCAGCTCTCGCGCTTCCAGCGCGCCGTCCACGCCAGCTACTTCAACCGCCTGGCCGGGGCGCGCTGGGAGCGCGAGGACACGGAGGGAGCCCTGCGGCTCTACGCCCAGGCCCGCGAGCTGGTGCCCAACGTGGAGCAGGTGATCTACGAGCTGCGCTGCCTGCAGCGCCTCGAGCGCTACGAGGAGGCGCTCGAGCACATCGGGAGCCTGGTCCCCGAGCTGCAGGCCGACCAGCACATCGGCTCCTGGCGCGCCTTCCTGCTCAAGCGGCTGGACCGGACCCAGGAGGCGGCCGAGGCCTACGAGGCGATCTTCAAGGCCGGCTACCGCGACGACCGCGACCTGGACGACTACGCCCGGGCCCTGTGGGAGCTCGGGCGCAAGGAGGAGGCCCAACAGGCGATCGCGCGCTACGCGGCGGAGCCCGAGGGCGGCGCGCTGCGAATGCTCCCGATCGACCTGCACCTCGGCTCGGGGGACCACGAGGCGGCCGGCGCCTACCTCGCGAAGCTGCGGGCCAAGACCCCAGGCTTCGACCCGCAGCTGGTGCGGGCTCAGGTGCGGGTGCACCTCGTCGCCAAGGAGCACCGCAAGGTGATCGAGGTCTGTCAGACCCTGATCGATCGCGAGGTCGACGAGGCCGACGTGTGGTGGGTGAAGGGCCTGGCCGAGTTCGAGCTGCGCTGGTATCGCAAGGCCAAGGCCTCGCTCGAGCACGCCAAGCGCCGCTCCAAGGAGCCGCTCCCGGGGATCGACGACCTGCTGCAGACGCTGCGGGCCCAGGTCGGGGAGGGTGAGCAGACCGCCTCGCGCGAACCGATCGAGCCGGTCCTGCTGCCGGCGGGCCTGCTGAGCTCGGGCGCCTCGGCCCAGCCCAGCGAGACCGGCGCGCGCTACGACTACCACCTGCGCGCCGTGCACTTCGTCCCCGGCGAGGTGGCGCGGGTCACCGATTACCAGCGGATCCGCGCCCAGGACGCCGAGCGGGTGCGCGAGCTGAGCACCTTCTCGCTCGGCTTCGACCCGACCTACGAGCGGATCTACGTCAATCGGCTGCGCGTGTTCGACGCGCAGGGGCGCCTCGTGCAGGAGGGCGAGCGCTCGAGCTTCTATGTGCTCGACCCCAAGAGCGACATTCCGACCCTGGCCAAGGAGCTGAACGTGCCGGTCCCGGGCCTCTCGCCGGGGCGGAGCGTCGAGCTGGTCTACACCCGCGAGCGGCTGCACCCGCCGAGCAGCTTCTGGCTGGAGGAGCGCTGCCTCTCGCGCACGCACCCCGCGGCCCTGAGCGGGCTGCTCCTGCGCGGCGAGCTGGGCGCGCTCGAGGTGCGCAAGAGCGCGGGCGTGCGCGAGCGCCGCCTGGGCGAGGACCTGCTGCTGAGCGTCGAGGACCCGCTGCCCTATCGCGCGGAGCCCTACGCGCGTCACCCCTTCCGCTACCTGCCGACGGTCCGCGTCAGCGCGGCCAAGGCCAGCTGGGAGACGCTGGCGCGCGACTACCTGGTCCGCCTCGAGGACGTGCTGAAGCCGAGCCCGGCGGTCAAGAAGCTGGCGCGGGAGCTGGCCCAGGGCGCCGAGGGCGAGGAGCGCGCGCTGCGAGTCGTGCAGCACGTGCGCGAGCTCTTGCACTACAAGGCGATCGCGTTCGGGGTCCGGGGCATGGTCCCGGCGCGCTGCGAGCAGGTGATCGAGCGGCGCTACGGGGACTGCAAGGAGCATTCCTTGCTCCTCTACCAGCTCCTGCGCGCGCTCGGCCTCGAGGCCCACCTGGCCCTGGTGCGCACCGCCGCGCCGATCGACGCCAGCCTGCCGAGCCTCGACGCCTTCGACCACATGATCGTCTACTTGGCGGGCAAGCAGGGCGGGCGCTTCTTCGACGCCACCGACAAGAGCTTCTCCACGAGCCTGGTCTCGCCCTTCGCGCTGGGCGGGCGGCAAGCCCTGATCCTCACCCCCAAGGGCGCGCGTCTGCAGGCGATCCCCTCCCCCGCGCCGAGCAGCAGCCAGGTCCGGGTCGTGCGTCAGCTCGAGGCCGAGGGCGGGGACCTGCGCTGCCGCGAGACCGCCGAGCTGCGCGGCTTCTGGGCGGGCTTCCTGCGCAGCTACCTGCGCGGCAAGCGCGCCGACGAGCAGCGCGCTGGCCTCAGCTCCTTCCTCGAGCAGGCCGGCCCGGTCAAGCTCGAGTCCTGCGAGATCGAGGGCCTGGAGGGAGCCCGCGACCCGCTCCGCCTGAAGCTCCGCTACCGCCGCCCCGGCGTCCTGCACGAGCTCGAGGGGACCTGGGTCGGGCGCCTGAGCGAACCCTGGCTGGCCTACTGCCTGCCGGGGCCCACGCAGGGGGAGCGGACGGCGCCCTTCGGGCTGCGCTACCCCGTCGAGCTCGAGCTCGACGTGCGCCTGCGGGGCGAGCGCCTCGACCTCAAGCCAGCCCCCGCCGCCCCGCGCCAGGGGCGCTTCCTGCGGGTCGAGCAGTCGGTCGCCCGCGAGGGCGAGCAGACGCGCGTCCGCACGAAGGTCGCCTTGCTGGCCGGGAACCACCCCGCGCCGGCCTACGCCGCTCTGCGCAAGGAAGCCGAGGCCACCCAACGCGCGACCGAGCGCACCTTCGTGCTGAAGTAGCTCCGTGAGCCAGGTCGCCGAGAACCTGCAGCGCTTCCTCGACACCCGCAACGGCGGCCTCGCCAGCGACGCTCTGCTCAAGGGCGGCATGGGCCTCGCGTTCAGCTGCGCCACCTTCGGCGGCTTCTGGTGGATCGCCTGGCTGATCCTCGGCTCCTGGAAGAAGGGCCTCTTCGACCCGCTCCCGCTCGGCGTGACGCTGGTCTACGTCGCGGTCGCCTCCTGGTCGGCCTGGCGCGGGGTCGACCCCCTCGCCAACCTGACTCCTCTCACCCAGGGCAACGTCCAGCGCCACGAGTTGGAGGCCGCGGTGAGCGAGTTTGCGGGCACGGGCGGGCTCGAAGGCCTCGGGCGCCGCGAGGGCGTCGCCGGCTGCGCCAACGTGCTCCTCGCCGGCCCCCAGGGCGTGGTCGGCGGCTGGAACGCCTGGCGCAAGCGCGTCGAGCCCGAGCCCGAGCTGGTCGCGGAGGCCGCCGAGCTGCTGGCCTCCTTGCCGGCCGAAGCGGGCGGCGACCGCGGCGCGCTCCTGCTCCTCGTGCTCGGCCTGGCGCAGGTCGAGCGCGACGAGCGCGGCGAGCTGCGCCTCAGCACGACCCGCAAGGGCCGCGGGCTGCTGCCACGGTGAGGAGCGCGAACTGACGGACTCCCCTGACGAGCCTGAGCTCTTCCACAACCACTTCGAGGGCTGTGTGGTGGGCCCGCGCGCCTACTGCGGGTGTCTCGACCCGACTCGCCGACGGGAACTCGGCAGGGAGGGGACCCGGCTGCACCTCCACCCTCAGGATCGAGCGGGGCGCCCTTGGCTCACTGGTCTTGCTACGAAGGCTGGGGGTATCGAGCCCGATTTGCCTGCTCCTACTTCGAGTTCTGGGTCCAGCAGGAGGCCACGAGCCCCTCTTGGCACAAGGCCTTCGCCGATGAGCGGGTCTTCGTAACGGTCAACCCGGACCCCTCGGTGCGCTCCTGTTGGGTCGTGTTGGCCGAAACCGGCACTCGACACAGCGTCCGCTTGGACGACTGGTCCCAATGGCTAGACACCAGTCGTCCTGATCACGAGATCGTCGAAGCTGCCTTGGCGGTCGCGAAGGAGGGCCTCCGCACGGCGCTTCCCAGCGCTCCAGCGGTCCTGGCCGCAGTGAACCTGGAGGCAAAGGGGCCGCTGCTCGAGGCGTGGCGTCGGGAGCAAGAGCTGCAACAGAGGACCGCCGCGCGTTTGGCGAAGCGGCGGCGAACTGGGAAGGCGGAGCACAACGCGGAGTGCAAAGCCCTCGCCGAGAAGGGGCTGAAGGAGGGTCTGACCTGCCCCCACTGCGGTGAGAGCGGGAAGAGGTTTCGCTTGGTCCCCCGCAAGGGGAAGTGGCTGAACCTCCTCTGCCTCGGCTGCAACTCTCACTTCGAGCCAGGCGACCTCGATCAGGAGTGAGGTCCCGATCGCGTGCGCGCCGCCATACTCAGCAGCGCTAACCCTCCTGGCTGGCCTGGGCCTGCTGCCAGAACGCGCTCAGCTCGCCGTAGGGGTCGAGGCACACCAGCTCGCGGGGGTGACGCTCGTACCAGTCGCGCGGGAAGAGGCTCGAGTAGCGGGGCGTGGCGAAGCGCATTCCGACCAGGACCACCACTCCGCGGTCGCTCGGGGTGCGGATCACGCGCCCCGCGCTCTGGATCACCTTGTTCATCCCGGGATACACGAAGGCGTACTCGAAGCCGCGCCCGTAGCGCTCCTCGTAGTGCTGCTGGATCAGGGTCCGCTCGTAGTTGAGCTGCGGCAGGGCCGGCCCGACCACGATCGCGCCCACGCAGGCGTCGCCGGCGTAGTCGACGCCCTCGGTGAAGATCCCGCCCTGGACCACGATCAGGACCACCGGCGGGAGGCCGCGCTCGGGCCCCTCGCGCAGGCGGGTCAGGACCTCGGCCCGCTGGTCGGGGGCCATGTAGCGCTCCTGGCGCAGGACCTGAAAGCCCGGCAGCTCGTCGAGCAGAGGGGCCAGGCGCTCGAGGTAGGCGAAGGAAGGACAGCACACCAGGTAGTTGCCGGGGTGCGCCGCGACCACCGCCCGCACGGCGTCCTCCACGATCGGGAGGTCGCGCTCGCGCGCGTGATACTTGGTGCTCGGCAGGTCGAGCACCACGACCTTGCGCCGCGCGCGGTCGAAGGGCGAGGGGAAGGCCTTCAGCAGGGCGTCGGGGCACAGGCCGAGCACGTCGCGGTAGAACTCCAGCGGCTCGAGGGTCGCCGAGACCGCGACCGCGCCCCCGCAGGCGGCGAAGCGCCGGCCGAGCTGGCGGCTGGGGTCCTTGCAGAGCAGCTTGAGCACCCCGCCGCGGGCGTCGCGCCACAGGACGCTCATGTCCTCGCTCTTGCCCTCGAGCTCGAGCACGTTGGCGAAGCGCGAGACCAGCCGGCTGGTCGCCACGACGGGGTCGATCTCGTCGCCCGTGCGGGCGCGGCCCTCGGCGAACCAGGCCACGGCCAGCTCGTTCAGCTCGTCCCGGAGCGCCGCGAGCAGCTCGCCGTCGACGCTGACCTCGCGCTCGGGCGGGAGCTCGCGCCGCGGCGGGGGCGGAGCGGCTGGCTCCTGCTGCTGGGGCTGCGCGGGCGGGGGCAGGGCCGAGGGCGGCGGGCGATAGACCCCCAGGCGCCCGCTCGTGCGCCCGCGCTTCTTCTTGGGCGGGGCCTTGGCCGCGTCCGGGTCGTCGAAGAGGAGCAGGTTGTCCTGCTGCGGCTCGGGCTCGGGCTCGGGCTCGGGGGCCGCCGGGGCCTCGCCGCGCTGGATCTGGTCGAGGTAGGCCAGGAGCTGGCGCAGGAGCCCCCGCACCCGGCGCTCGACGGCGTGGGTCCGGCCGACCAGCGCCTGCTCCAGCTTGCGCAGGGTCTCGCGCTGGAGCGCGGGCGAGTAGTAGCCGCGGGCCCGCTCGTAGAGGTTGTGCGCCTCGTCGACCACGAGCACCACGTCCTCGGGCGAGCGCTCGACGAACATTCGCTTCAGCGCCGCGCCAGGGTCGAACACGTAGTTGTAGTCGCCGATCACCACGTCCACGACGTCGCTCAGGTCGAGCGCCGCCTCGAAGGGGCAGAAGGTGTGCGCCTCGCCCTCGGCCCGGATCGCGGCCGCGTCCGCCATCGGCAGCTTGCTCAGCCGCTCCAGCGCGCCGCTCTCGACGATCTTGCGCCCGTAGTCGGCCGCGTAGGGGCAGGCGTCCTCGTGGCAGTGCACGCGCTCGTTGAGGCAGGCCTTCTCCTTGGCCGTCAGCACGACCGCCCGCACAGGCGCGCCCCGGGCGGCCATGGCCCGGACCGTCTCGGCGAAGATCTGCTGCTGGGTGGTCTTGGAGGTCGCGACGAACACCCGGCCGCCCAGCTCGTAGGCCCGACGCAGGGCGGGGTAGAGCGTGGCCGCCGTCTTGCCGATCCCGGGCGGAGCGGAGATCAAGGCCTGGCCCGGGCCGGCCAGGGCCTCCTCGATCGCGGCCACGACCTCTTGCTGCTGCGGGCGCTGCTCGTCGTGGGGGAACACCAGCCGCGCGCGCAGGGCCCGCCGCTGGGCCGCGACCGCCTGCTCCTCCTCGTAGGCGGCCACGACCTCGCCCAGCCGGCGCTCGACCAGCTCGCGCATCGCGGCCGCGTCGTAGCCGAGGACCACGGTCCGCTCGGCCTTGCTCGGGAGCGCGATCAGGAACAGGTGCAACGCGATCTCGGGCGCCCCGTCGCCCGCGAAGTCGAGCCCGCTCGAGCCCTCCTCCAGGAGGTAGCGGTAGAGCTGCAGCTGCGCGGAGTAGTGGGGGAAGGTCTCGGGGCCGGCCGCGGCCAGCTCGGCCTCGGTCCCCACGATCGTCTTGACCTCCTCGATCACGGTCTGGCCGGCTTCGTCGGTGTAGATCCCGTCGATCCGCCCCTGGACCACCACGCGCCAGCCCGAGATCGTGGTCTCGTAGCGGAGGCTGCGCTCGCGCCGGTAGCTCTTGATCTGCTCCTCGCGCGCGCCCTGGTGGTCCTCGTGCGCCACGCGGCCCATCTCGGCTCGCCGCTTGAGCGAGACGGGGGCGGGCCCCGAGAAGCGGTAGTCGAGGTCGTCGGCCAGGTCGCGGACCGAGAGCGAGAGCGTGCGGCTGTCTCCGTCGAAGCGGATCACGACCGGCCATCGTAGCCCGCCAGCGCTCGGGGTAGGCTCACCGCCGTGAGCGAGTTGATCACTACCGATCCGGTCGAAGGGACCCGCCTGACCACGGCCCGCTTCGCCTTTCTGCGGGCGGAGTGGCGGCGGCTGTGCCTGGTGACCTACGCGCTCGAGCCCGCGCGCCTCGAGCCGCTGGTGCCGCCCGGGCTCAGCCTCGACCTCCGCGAGGGCAAGGCCTTCGTCTCGCTGGTCGCCTTCGACTTCCTGCGCACCCGCGTGCTCGGGATCCCCTGGCCCGGCTACCGCGACTTCCCCGAGATCAACCTCCGCTTCTACGTCCGCCAGGGCGAGCGGCGCGGCGTGGCCTTCGTGCGCGAATACGTGCCCAAGCGGCTGATCGCCTGGATCGCGCGCTGGCTCTACAACGAGCCCTACGTCTACGCGCCCATGACCAGCAGCACGCGCGCGGGCGAGGGCGCGCTCGAGATCGAGCACCGGCTGCGGGTCGGCGGCAAGGACCAGGTCCTGCGCGTTCAGGCCGACGCGACCCCCGCCCTGGCGCCCCAGGACTCGACCGAGACCTTCTTCAAGGAGCACACCTGGGGCTACGGGACCTCGCGCCGCGGCGGCCTGGTGACCTACGAGGTCCGCCACCCCCTCTGGCGGACCTACCCCGTGCGCGACCTCCAGCTCGAGTGGGACTGGGGCGCGGTCTACGGACCCGAGTGGGCCGACCTGGGCGAGCTCGAGCCGGCCTCGGTCGTGCTCGCGGAGGGCTCGCCGGTCGCGGTCTCGCCCTGCTGAGGTGGAACCTCGGCCGGGGCGTCGGGGAAGAGCCTCCCAGGAGGCTCTGCCCGTGAACCCCAAGCTGCTGCGCGTCCTCTTGCTCCTGGGCGTCGCCGCCTGGATCGCCGCGCCCGAGTCGGCCTCCTCGGCCGAAGACGATCCGGTCCAGGGGGCGCCCAACGAGGTCGAGATCACGCTCAAGGGCGCCTACCGCTACATCTTCTCCAACGGGCTCCCCGATCACCGTCGCGGCGCCTTCCCCAACCGCGGCAACCCCAACCGCGTCCAGGCGCAGCCCTACCGCTTCCGCGTCCCGCTGAAGCCCCAGCCCGCGCAGCAGCGCACCCGCCTGGGCCACTTCCCCTTCGGGGTGGCCCTCAACGGCGTCCCCTTCGACCCCGGCGCCGCCGAGTGGTGGCGCAACGACCGCCGCAGCGGCTGGCAGATCGAGCCGCTCTCGGGCGCGCTGAACCTCGGCCTCGACGCCAGCCTGGCCCACGTCCAGCCCAACGGGGCCTACCACTACCACGGCCTCGGCCAGGGCCTGCTGGCGCGGCGCAAGCCCGGCGCCATGACTCAGGTCGGCTGGGCCGCGGACGGCTATCCGATCTACCTCCCCTGGGCCCAGGTGACGCGCGCTGGCGGCCACACCCAGTCGCGCGAGCTGCGGAAGGTCCGCCCGAGCTGTCGCCTCAAGGCGGGGCAGCGGCCCGGCGGCGACGAGGGCCCTGGCGGGCGCTACGACGGGACCTACGTGCAGGACTACGAGTTCGCGCGGGGCAGCGGCGACCTCGACGAGCACAACGGGCTCGAGTGCGTGACCCCCGAGTTCCCGCAGGGCACCTACTGCTACTTCCTGAGCGAGACCTTCCCCTTCGTGCCCCGCAGCTTCCGCGGCACGCCCGATCCCTCCTTCCAGCAGCGCGGCGGCGCCGGTCGCGGCGGACCTCCCGGGGCCCGAGGCCCTGGCGGGCGGCGCGTTCCGCCCCCGGGCTGGGGGCCCCCGCCGCACCACCGCGGCCAGGGTCCGCGCTGAGGACCTGGCCTGAGACCGATTCGTTGCTACCCCAGCTAGCGACACAGCAACGGAGGGATCGAGCGGGAGCGGTCGACAGTCGCGATACCAAGGGATACCATTTCTTGGTACTGGAGGCCACGTGGCTAAGAACACCAGCGTCGTTCTCGGAGATCACTTCGCCCAATTCGTCGAGGCCCTCGTGGCGGAAGGGCGATATGGCTCCGCGAGCGAGGTCGTTCGAACCGGCCTGCGGCTCCTCGAGGAGCGCGAGGCCAAGCTGAGGCTTCTCCGTGATGCCATTCGAGATGGCCTGGAGAGTGGTCCCGGAACACCCTTCGACGTCGAGACCTTCCTGGCCCGAAAGAAGAACGCTGAGCCCGGCTAGTGGCTGAGTTCGTTCTGCGTCCGGCGGCGCATGCTGACCTCGACGGGATCTGGGAATACACGCGGCGAACCTGGGGGGAGAGCCAAGCCAACGCCTACGTCCGGATGCTCGCCGCGGCGTTCGAGTCTCTTTCGACGGCTCCAGGGCTTGGTCGACAGCGAGACGAACTCCACCCTGGCCTGCGAGTGTTCCGCAGTGGAAAGCACTTGATCTTCTACTTGGCGACTGAGCCGCTGGACGTGGTTCGAGTACTCCACGAGCGCGTGGACTTCAGCTCGCACCTGGGTGAGCTAGGCGGCGAGTGACTCCGAGGGCTGGAACTAGTGGTCCTTCAGGCGCGATTCCAGCGGCCCTCGCGCAGGCATCGTCGTCGCT
>CALDQK010000314.1 GCA_937911525.1 uncultured bacterium | reverse complement strand
CCCGAACTCCCAGCCCGTGATCCGGGGGTGGATCGGGCGCAGGTGGCCGCGCATGAACTCGACGACCTCGAAGTCGTCGTCGCCCGCGAAGCTGGCGTCGAGCCGGTCGGCGTGGGCGGCGAAGGCCTCCCACCAGGCGTCCACGGCCGCCAGGCGCTCGGCGCGCTCGCGCTCGAGCTCAGGCGTGATCGGGTCGAGGTAGCGCCAGCGCATCAGGCTCCGGCGCCCGCCGAGCCGCGGACGCCGACCGCGCCTGCTGCGACGAGGGCCTCGACCTCGGCGGGCGAGTAGCCCGCCGCCGCGAGGATCTCGGCGCTGTGCTCGCCGACCTCGGGGGGCGGCAAGTAGTCGGGGTGATAGCCCTGCTCGCTGAGCTTGACCGGGTTGCCGACCATGGGCAGCGGCCCGGCGTCCTGGTGCTGGACGGTCGTGATCATGCCGCGCTCGTCGCTGCGCGCGTCCTCGAGCGCCGCTCGCACCGAGCGGATCGGCCCGACCGGCACGCCCGCTTCGCCCAGGACCGCGATCCAGTCCTCGGTCGTGCGCCCGCGGAAGGTCTCGCTCAGGCTCTCGATCAGGGGCGCGCGGTGCTGGACCCGGTCCTTGTTGGTCGTGTAGCGCGCGTCCTCGAGCAGCTCGGCCCGCCCGATCGCGGGGCAGAACTTGCTCCACAGCTTCTCGTTGCCGACGCCCACGTTCAGCCAGCCGTCCTGGGTCGGGAAGGTCTGGTAGGGGACGATGGAGGGGTGCGCGTTGCCGAGGCGGCGGGGGTCCACGTCGCCGGTCAGGACCATTTGCCCCTGGTAGGCGAGCAGCGCCAGCAGCCCGTCGGCGAGGGCCACGTCGACTCGCTGGCCGCGGCCCGTGCGCTCGCGCTGGAGCAGCGCCAGGAGCACGCCCTCGACGGCGTGCATTCCCGCGGTCAGGTCCGCGATCGAGAGCCCGAACTTGGTCGGCGGGCCATCGGGGTCGCCGGTCAGGTCCTGCGCGCCCCACTCCCCCTGCGCGATCACGTCGAAGCTCGGCCGGTCGCGGTGCTTGCCCACGTGCCCGTAGCCCGAGATCGAGCAGTAGATCGCGCGCGGGTTGAGCTCCTGGATCCGCTCCCAGCCAAAGCCCAGCCGCTCGAGCGTGCCCGGGCGGAAGTTCTCGAGCACCACGTCGCAGCGCTCGATCAGGCGCGCCAGCACCTGCTTGCCCTGCTCGTGCTTGAGGTCGAGGGCCAGCGAGCGCTTGGAGCGGTTGACCGCCATGAAGTAGGTGCTGATCCCCTCATGGAAGGGAGGCCCCCAGGCGCGCGTGTCGTCGCCGAGCCCGAGGCGCTCGACCTTCCACACGGTGGCGCCCATGTCGCCGAGCTTCTGGCTGGCGTAGGGGCCGGCCAGGATCCGGGAGAGGTCCAGGACGACGACGCCGTCGAGGGGGTTGCTGGACGTCGAGCTCAAGCCTGCTCCTATTCCTGGCCGGGCGCCAGATCCTCCGGCCCGAAGCCCTTGGGCAAGAGCTCCGCCGCCGAGATCTGCTCCGACCCTTCCTGGGTCTCCATGATCACCACGAGCTCGGGCGCGAACTCGTAGAGCACCTGGCGGCACATGCCGCAGGGCGGGGTCCCGCTGGGGTCGGCGGTCGCGACCGCGATCGCGACGAAGTCGCGCTGGCCCGAGACGACCGCGTTGCCGATGGCCGTGCGCTCGGCGCACACCGAGAGGCCGTAGCTGACGTTCTCGACGTTGCAGCCGCGCACGACGCTCCCGTCACGACAGAGCAGGGCGGCGCCGACCCGGAACCGGCTGTAGGGCGCGTAGGCCTGCTCGCGCGCGGCGTGGGCCTCGGCCAGCAGGGCCGCAGGATCGATCGTGGGGCCCTGGCTCACTGGGTGCCCGTCAGCCCGAGGATCGCGGCGATCTTCTTGGGGATCTCCGTGTTCTCGTAGATCCCCTGGAAGGTCTCGGCGCCCGGGCCGTAGGCGAACACGGGCACCATGCCGCCGTCGTGACCGTGGGTGTTGGTCAGGGCCTGCTGCTGGTGGTCGGCGTCGTAGAACTCGATCCCGTAGCGGTGGCTGAGGACGTGCCCCAGCGCCGTGCCGGCCCAGTAGCCGTCCTTGGGGTGCTTGGTGACGAAGGCCAGCTCCTCGGCGCTGAGCTCGAAGCCGTGGGTCTCCTTGACCGCCTTGGCCAGGGCGGCGGTCTCACCGGGCTTGGGCTTGGTCTCCTTGGCCAGCTGGGTCGAGCTGGCCTTGGCGCGCAGCATCTCGCCGAACTTGGCGTTCTCGGTGATCCCGAGGTTGCCGGTGGCGTGGTCGGCGGTCAGCACGACGAGCAGGTCGCGGTCGCGCTGCGCGCGGTCGAGGGCCCAGCCCACGGCGCGGTCGAGGTCGAGCTGTTCGGTCAGGACCGAGACGGCGTCGTGCTGGTGGCCGCCGTGGTCGACGCGGCCGCCCTCGACCATCAAGAAGAAGGGGCCCTGGGCCGAGAGGAGCTCGACCGCCTTGGCCGTCAGCGACTCCAGGACCGGGCCCTCGTCCACGACGTAGGGGACGTGGCTGCCCGCGATGAGGGCCACGATCTTGCCGCCCTTGGCCGCCGCGAGCTGCTGCCGCTCGGTGATCACCTCGAAGCCCTGCCCGCGGAAGCGCTGCAGGAGGAGGTCGTCGAAGTTGCGCGCGCCGCCGCCGATCAGGACCTCGGGGTAGCCCTTGGCCGCCATCTGCTGGGCGATCTCCTTCTCCTTGCTGCGGTGGTCGACCTTGGCCACGAAGCAGGCCGGGGTGGCGTGAGTGATCCGGGTCGTGGTCACGAGCCCGGTCACGTAGCCCGCGTCGTGGGCCGCCTCGAGGATCGTGCGCACGGGGCGCTTCTCGGTGTCGACGCCGATCGCCTTGTTGTAGGTCTTGATCCCAGCGGCCAGCGCGGTGGCGCCCGCGGCCGAGTCCGTCACGGGGTGGCTCGCCGAGCGCGTCGACGAGAGCCCGAGCGACTTGAAGCGGTCGAGGTGGTAGGGCTGCTTGGCCGCCGCGGCGCCCATTCGGCCCAGGGTGACCTGGCTGACGCCCATTCCGTCGCCGATGAAGTAGATCACGCTGCGACGCGAGCCCAGGCCGAGCAGGGTCACGCCGGTCCGCGCGCAGGCCGCCCGCACGCGCATCTGCGCGCGCGGGAGGGCCTGGCCGAAGGGACGCGCCGCCGCGCCCCAGCGGGCCTCGAGCTGCTTGCGCGTCAGCCAGGTCAGGGTCGCGCCGCGGGGCAGCTTCTCGAGCTCCGCCACGATCCCGACCACGTCGTGGCTGGCCGCCGTGACCTTCGCGTGCGTGAGGGTGGGCGTCTGCTCCGGCAGGACGACGTAGCGGTAGTCGCCGCGAGAGCCCTCCCAGCTGTAGAGCTCAAAACGCGAGCCCTCCTGGGCCAGCGCGGGGGTGGCGAGGCAGAGCACGGCCAGGCCGAGGAGGGCCAGGCGCCAGGCCGGGCCGAGCAGGGTCGAGGTGCGCGTCATGGAAAGTCCTCCGGAGTGAAGGCGGAGTATCGCTGGGCAGGGGATCGGGGCCAGGGAGGCGTGGGCGCGGTCTAGACGACCTGCTTTTGGAGCATCAACAAGAGCTCGGCGTTGTTCCGCGTCGCGTTGATCTGCTTGAGCAGGGCCTCCATCGCGCGCTGCGGGTTGTAGCGGAGCAGGCCGCGCCGCATCAGGCCGATCAGGCGGTGCTCCTCGGGGTCGCGCAGCTTCTCTTCCTTGCGCGTGCCCGAGTCCTTGATGTTGATCGCCGGGAACACGCGGAAGTCGGCCAGGTCGCGGTTCAGGATCAGCTCGGCGTTACCGGTGCCCTTGAACTCCTCGAAGATCACCTGGTCCATCTTGGAGCCCGTGTCGACCAGGACGGTCGCGATGCTCGTGATCGAGCCGCCCTCCTCGAAGGCGCGGGCGGCGCCGAAGAACTCGCGCGGCTTCTGCATCGCCGTCGAGTCCAGGCCGCCGGTCAGGGTCCGGCCGCTGCGGCCGCGCTCCGTGTTGAAGGCTCGCGCCATGCGGGTCAGCGAGTCGGTCAGGACCACCACGTCCTGGCCGGCCTCGGCCAGGCGGCGGATCCGGTGCAGCATCACCTCCACGATCCCGACGTGGGCCGAGGCGTCCATGTCGAGCGAGCTGGCCACGACCTCGGCGTTGACGCAGGTCCGCGTGAAGTCGGTCACCTCCTCGGGGCGCTCGTCGACGAGGAGCACGATCACCGTCGCCTCGGGGTGGTTCTCGGCGATGGCGTTGGCGACCTTGTGCAGGACGACGGTCTTGCCGGTCCGCGGCGGGGCCACGATCAAGGCGCGCTGCCCGAAGCCCATCGGAGTGACGAGGTCGATCACGCGCAGGGTCGGGTCGCCCTCGCGCGTCTCGAACACGATCTTGCGGGTGGGGTCGATCGAGGTCAGCTGCTTGTAGCGCGGGCGACGCTTGGCCTGCTCGGGGGGGGCGCCGTCGACGCTCTCGATCCGGTCGAGCGGGCGCTTGCGCTTGCTGCGCCGGCCCCGCCCCAAGGTCCCCTTGACGACCTGCCCGGGGCGCAGCTTGTAGCGCTGGATCAGCCCCGCGGGCACGAACACGTCGCCGCCGCCGGTCAGGTAGTTGTTCTTGCGCTGGCGGAGGAAGCCGAAGCCCTCCTTGGTGACGAGGAGCAGGCCCTCGACCTCGGCGGGCGGCTCGCCGCCGCCGCCCCGGCCTTGGCCGCCCTGGCTCTCGCCGGCTTCGCCGCCCTGCTGCGACTCCGGACGGTCGCCCTTCTTGCGGCGCCCGCGGCGCCGACGCCGACGGCGACGCTTGCCGCCGCCGCCCTGTGAAGAGTGGGAGTCCTCGGACATCGCTTCCTCGTGCTCGCCCTTGGCAGCCGCAGCGCGGAGGTCGCCGCGAGGTGGACTCGAGGGCGACTAGGTCGAGCGCGCGCGAAGGGCTGGGAGGGGGTCGCTTGGCGCGCTGCCAGGGACCCCCGTGAACGCACGAAGTCTAGGCATGCGAGGGGGATAGCGCAAGCTTGGATCTTCGGTCGAAACATTCTGGCCCTCGCGCGTCTCTCCTCTACCACCGAGGGAGGAATGCCATGCCGAAGTCGTTCAAGCGTCCCCTGCAGCGTCTCTTTTGCCTGCTGCTCTCGTTCGTGATGTTCGTGTCCACTGGCTGCGCCGCGGCTCGCGGGCCGCGAATGGCCGCAGACGGCGACGCGATCGCCCTCAGCGCCCAGGGCAAGCCCGGCAAGGGGCTGAAGAAGACGGGGCGCGCCGAAGCCCGCGCTGCGGCCTGGATCTTCGTCGGGATCGTGATCACGGCCGTCGTGGTGGTCGACCTCTTGATCCTGCCAGCGACCTACGAGGACCCCTTCCCCTGCTGCCGAGCGGTCGTCACCATTTGCGACTAGAGGCGCAACAAGTAGTAGTGGTAGCGACGCCCCTGGTGCTCGCTGCGGAACTCTGGGCCGACCCGGCGCACGCCGAGGTCGGCCATTGCTTTGAAGAGGGGTCCAGTGTCGGGCTCTTCGCGTGAGCGCAGGTAGAGGACCAGGTAGCGGGCCCCCTGCGCTCGCGCCGCTGCGAGGGCTCGCGCCGCCGGCAGGTTGGGCGTGAGGTCGACGAAGCGCGCGCCGGCCCGGTACGCGACCCCGCGGACCTCGCCTCGCCCGCAGACCACGGTCGGCCCCCCGGCGTAGCGGGCCAACCAGGCGCCGACCGCCCGCTCGACGCCCTTGCCCACGTGCTGGGGCTCGAGGGCGCGCGGGAGCGAGGTCAGGATCACGACCGCCAGGAGCGCCGCCGCGAGGGCGCGCGAGCGGCGCGCGAGCCGGACCAGGCCCGCCGCCGCGAGCGGGATCACGAACACGGCCGCGGCGGACTGGTGCAGGCGTGAGGTGTAGCCCCAGCTGGCCCGCAGGAGCACGTGGGCCGCGACGAAGGCCACGAGGCCCAGGAGGGGCAGCGCGTAGCTCGAGGGATCGGCGGGCTGGTCCCGGTGGGGGAGGGGCAGGAGCGCCGCCAGGGCCAGGAGCAAGAGCAGGGGATGCGCCGCGGCGGCAGCCTTCTGGAGCGCGAAGGCTGCCGCGCGCGGCAGCGAGGGCAGCTCGGCGCTGGCGGGCGTCGGGGGTCGCCCGATCGCCGTCGCGAGCAGCGCGTCCAGGCTCGGCTCTTCGCTCCCAGGGCGGGTGACTGGGCTGGGGTCGGAGCTGGGCGCCGGCAGCGCGCGCAGGAGACTCCGCAGGGGCTTCTTGGGGCTGAGCATGGGCTCGCCGGCGTGGAGCGAGAGCGCCGCCGCGTAGGGCGCGATCAGGAGCGCCGCCCCGAGGGCGAAGGCCAGGGGCCGGGCGACCAGGAGCCGCCGCGGCTCGCGCGCTCGGGGCGGGGCGCCGCGCCGCTGGAGGAGCCCGACTGCCAGCAGCCCCGCTGCGAGGCCCGCCGCGCTGGGGAGCGCGTCCGAGCGAGCCCAGTAGCCGAGCCCGAGCGCGGCCCCCGCCGCCAAGGCGCTCAGGCCGCGGCGCCGGAGCGCGGCGTGCAGGGCCAGGGCCAGCCCCAGGGCCAGGCAGGCGTGCGCGGGCCCGTAGGCGAGCACTTGGCCGCCGAGGCGGGCCAGGTAGGGGTGCACGGCGACGCACGCGCCGGCCAGGAAGGCCGCACGCGCCGGAGCCCGCGGGCAGAGGAGGGCCGCGGCCCAGCCCAGGCTGAGCGCGACGCTGGCCGAGCTCAGCGCGCAGATCACCTGCGCCGCGAGCTCGAGCTCGGCCCCGCTGAGCGCGTGGGCCAGGGCCGTCAGCAGGCCCAGGAGGGGGTGGAAGCGCGTGTCGAGGGCGTCGCCCCAGCGCCCCTGCGCGAGGGCCTCGGCGACGCGCAGCTCGACGACCCCGTCCGGGTAGAGGGCCGCGGCGCGCAGGGCGACGGCGGCGCGGACCCCGAGGGCCAGCGCGAAGGTCCCGAGCAGAGCCCGCCGCAGTCCGGTATCGCTACTCCGCTCCGTCAGCGTCGGGCTTCTTCTGGTGCTTGCCCGCGTAGAGCTCGTAGCGGAGCAGCTTGCACTCGATGTCGCCGTTCATGAAGGTCAGCCGGCGGTTGGCGCGCAGGCCGACCTTCTTGCTCAGCGGCTTGCTCCCGGTGAAGAGCCAGCAGGTGTAGCCCGTGCAGCGCTGCTTGAGGAAGTCGCCGAAGCGCTTGTAGGTCGCCGGCAGCTCGTTGGACTTGCCCAGGCGCTCGCCGTATTCCGGATTGACGAGCACGATCCCGCCGGCCTCGTTGGGCTCGGGCACCGGGGTCTCGGCGAAGTCGCACACCTCGAAGCGGATCAAGTGATCGACCCCGGCCGTGACGGCGTTGCGCTGGGCCGCCTCGACCGCCTGGGGGTCCACGTCGCTGGCGACGATCGGCGCCGGCTTGCCGGGCTTGGTCGCCCGCCGGGCCTCGGCCCGCAGCCCCTGCCAGACCTCCTCGTCGTAGCCGAGCAGGTGCTGGAGCCCGAACCCGCTCCGCAGGAGCCCTGGGGCGCGTCCGCTGGCCACGAGCGCGGCCTCGATCGCGAGCGTCCCGCTCCCGCACATGGGGTTGACCAGCGGCTGGCTGCCGTCGTAGCCCGAGGCGAGCACGATCGCGGCCGCCAGGGTCTCGCGCAGGGGCGCCTTGTGGGGCGAGCGCCGGTAGCCGCGGTCCGAGAGCTTCTGACCCGAGAGGTCGAGGTAGACGCTCGCCTCGTCGTCGAACCAGCGCAGGCTGACCACGGCCTGGTCTCGCAGCGGCCCCGCGTCGGGGCGCTCCCCGCGTCGCTCCGCGATCCGGTCCACGATCGCGTCCTTGGTCCGCAGGTTGGGGAACATCGAGTTGCGGACCGTCTCGTGGCGCACGCGCGAGGCGACCGAGACGTAGCCGTCCTGGGCGATCAGCTCCTCCCAGGGCAGCTCGCGGACCTCGTGGTAGAGGTCGTCGGGGCTGGTGCAGCGAAAGACCGCTACCCGGTAGAGCACGTGATAGGCGGTCCGCAGCTCGAGGTTCAGCCGGTAGGCCTCGCGCAGGGTGGCCTCGACCTCGACCCCGGTCTCGCGCTCCTCGCGCGGCTCGTGGCCGAGGGCCAGGAGCTCCTCGCGCAGGTAGGGCGCGAGCCCGCGGGCGCAGGTCACGAGGAGGTCAGCGGGTTCGTCGAGCTCGAGCATGGCGAGAGCTTACCCCTCGGAGGCGGGGGACTCGCGCGTCAGCTCAAGGGGCTTCGACGGCTCCCTCCGCCAGGGTCGCCTCGCGGCCGGTCACAAGCGCGTAGCGCCAGGGGTCGGCCAGGGCGGGCGTGCCTGGCTGCGCCGGGATCGGCCCCGGCGGCGGCGCGTGGCGGCCGGTGGCGGCCCCGCGCGGCGCGCGCGGCGGC
>CALDQK010000313.1 GCA_937911525.1 uncultured bacterium | reverse complement strand
CCTCGTCGGCGATCTCGACGAAGAGCGCCTCGGGCTCGAGGTCCTCGCGGAGGTCGAGCTGGTAGAGCGCCTTGAGGGCCGCCTCGCGGGCGACCGAGCGCGGGCGCGCCGGCTCCTCGGACGGGGTCTCGTCCTCGCTCACTGGGGGATCGCCTCGAGCAGGTCGACCATTTCGAGCGCGGTCGTGGCCGCCTCGCGGCCCTTGTTGCCGGCCTTGGTCCCGGCCCGCTCGATCGCCTGCTCGATCGTGTCGGTGGTCAGCACGCCGAAGATCACTGGCTTGCCGTTCTTGTTGGCCGCGTCGGCCATGCCCTTGGCGGCGCCGCCGGCCACGTAGTCGAAGTGCGCCGTCGCGCCGCGGATCACCGCGCCCAGGCAGATCACGACGTCGATCGCCGAGCTCTGGGCCATGCGATCGGCCACGAGCGGGATCTCCCAGGCCCCGGGGACCCAGGCCACGGTCACGTCGCCCTCGGCGACGTCGTGGCGCTCGAGCTCGTCGAGGCAGCCGCGGAGCAGCTCGTGGGTGATCAGCTCGTTGAAGCGCCCGCACACGATGCCGACACGAACGCCCGCGCCGCGCGGCTTGCCCTGGATCACCTTGGCCATGAAAGAGACTCCTCTAGCGCTGAGAAGGGCGCGGATTGTAGCGCGCAGCGCGCGAGCGTCGCCCTAGAATGCGGCCCTTCGCCAAATGAGCCCAGATCCCACTCCAGCCCCCGTCCCGAGCGCTCCCCAGCGCCCGCCCGACCCGCCAGAGCGCGGGGTCCTGCTCCAGGCCCTGACCTGTTTTGGCTGCCTGGGGCTGATCCTGGGCGTCCTGGGGCTGATGGCCCTCGGGGTCCGCAGCAACGACCAGGCGACCCGCACCGAGCCCGCCCAGGTCGAGCAGACCCTGCAGGCGATCGTGGCCTGCCAGCTGCCGAGCGGGTACCGCGGCTTCCGCGCCCTCGAGCGGGGCGGGCGCAAGGTCGCGACGATCACGCCCCACACCCACAGCGGCCTGGAGGTCCCCCTGACCGGGCGGCTGACCCTCTCCCTGTGGACCTTCGCGCCCGAGACCTCCCGCGAGGCGCGCCGCGAAGAGCTCGAGGGCTACTGGCTGGAGAAGCTGCGCGACCACGCGCGCAAGACGAGCAGGCGACCCCAGGTCACGCTCCCCGAGCCCGCGCGCGGGACCCTGGCGCTCGAGGTCCGCGGCCAGCCCCTGGAGGCCCGCACGCTCCGCTACACCCTCGGCGAGGGCGAGACCTCCGAAGAGGTCCTGCTCCTCTTCGCCCACTTCCCGCGGACGGCGGGGGGCAGCGAGGAGATCGCCCTCTCGGCGGCGGCCTCGCCCGAGCACTTCGACCGGGCCGCGCTGGACGCGTTCCTCGCCTCTCTGCGCTGAGCGGCTCCGGGGCAACACTCGCCTGCGCGTGACGCGTCCTGCAAGGGCCGGACAGAGGGTCCGGCCCTTTCGCGTTCCAAGGAGGAGCGTCCGTGTCCGAAGCAGTGATCGTCGAAGTCCGAGCGGGGGAGGGCGGCAAGCACGCCAAGCTCCTGGTCGGCGAGTTCGTGCGGGTCTACGAGAAGTATGGGGCTCGGAGGGGGCTTTAGCTGTGAAGCGCTCGAGCTGAAGGAGGGCCACGCGGTCCTGCGCTTCCGCGGGCCTGAGGCCCAGGCGGCGCTCGCGCCCGAGGCCGGCGGGCACCGGGTCCAGCAGGTGCCGCCCACCGACAAGAAGGGGCGGGTCCACTCGAGCACGGTCACGGTCGCCGTGCTCCCCGAGCCGCGCGCGAGCGAGCTGCGGCTC
>CALDQK010000312.1 GCA_937911525.1 uncultured bacterium | reverse complement strand
TCCGCCTCGAGCGTCGACCAGCTCGCTCCAGCCCTGCTCGTCGTAGCCGAGCCCGAGGGAGCGCTCGCCGGCGCGGACCTCGCTGAGGCGATCCCGCGCGTCGTAGCCGAAGCCGAGCGTCCCCTGCGGCCCGGCCAGGCCGATCAGGCGCCCCAGCGCGTCGTGCTCGAAGCTCAGCTCCCGCCCGACCGCGTCGGTGATCCGGCTCAGGTGGCCGGCGTCGTCGTAGCCGTAGCGCGTCTCGCCGCCCTCCGGGTCGCGGAGGCTGCGCAGGCGCCCCTCCTTCCAGGTCAGCTCGGTCCGGCCGCCGGCCGGGTCGACCACCGCGCTCAGGTCGCCGTGCTCGTCGCGCTCGAAGCGATAGGTCTCGCCCCCCGGCAGACGCAGCGCCTCGGGGCGCCCCTGCTCGTCGCGCTCCAGGCGAGCTCGCTGCGGGCCGACCTGAACCTCGAGCCGGCGCGGGGTGGCGCTGGCTTCGCTCGTGGGGCCGGCGAGCTCCCAGCGCTCGCCCCGCTGGCGCAGGCGCAGCTCCTCGCCCCCGGCGTCCTGGAGAGTGACCTCAGCCGCGCCAGCGACCGCCGCCTCACCCGCGCTGGAGTAGCGATAGCGCTCGCGCCGGTCGCCCTCCAGCAGCTCGACGACGCGACCCGCCTCGTCGTAGCGGACGCTGAGCCGCGGCGCGGCGCCTTCGCGCTCGCGCAGCCGGCCCTGCTCGTCGTAGGCGTAGCGGACCGAGTCGACGCCCTGGGCCTCGTCTCGGACCTGCTGCAGGCGACCCTGGGCGTCGTAGTCGAAGCGCAGCGCGCGCCCGAGGGGGTCGAGGGCGCGCCGCACGCGCCCCTCGCGGACCTCGAGCGTCAGCTTGGCCTCGCCCTGCAGCTCGCGGACCTCGCGCAGACCCTCGGCGTCGTAGTGCAGCGAGAGGCCGCTGCCGTCCAGGGCGCGACGCTCGCGCAGACGGCCCTTGGCGTCGAAGGCGAGGCGCTCCTGGCCCCAGCGCAGCCAGCGCAGGCCCTCGCGCTCGACGAGCGCGTCGGGGTCGAGCGCTCGAGCGCCGCCGGGCAGCAAGAGCTCCTGGTCGCGGAGCTCGAGCTCGTAGCCGAGGCGCCAGCCGGGCCCCAGTAGGCCGCCCGGATCCTGGGCGCGAAAGGCGCGGGTCAGCGCCAGCGCGCGACCGCGCGCGTGCACCTGGACGTCCACGGCGGCCGCCAGCAGGCCACCCGTGGGGAGCGCCCACGCGGCCTCCTGGCGCCGCTCGTCCTGGGTGCGAAACCACTCTCGAGCGAGCTCGGGGCTCGCCTGCGCACAGAGGGGTAGGAGTACAAGGAGCGAGACGAGGGATGCACGGACCATGCAGTCAGAGTAGCAAGGGGTCTGGGCACTTTCCGCCCCCTTTCCCGTCCGGACACGGACGCTGGACGCGTTGCGTCAAAATCGTTCCAGAGTGCGTTTAGCGCGCACCAGCGGCGATCCGTCGTCAGGATTCCATAAGTGGGAAGGCAGGATCTGCGAAAGCGCGCATCCGGGCGCCCCGTAGCGGGCGAAGACCTCTCTAAGGCTTTGCTTTGCCGGCTAGCGCCCTTGCTGACGCGACGCGGCACTGCCCTTGCATACACATTGGTGACGAGAGAACCGAACTTCCAGCGAGGAGTCCACGTGTCAACCAAGCGAGTCACCGCGGTGGGCCTCTTCCTGCTGGCGCTCACGAGCAGCGCCGCGGCCGAAGAGGTCCAGGCCTATCTGGGCGGCAGCTACGAGCCCAACAGCGGCCAGACCCTCCACATGAGCGTGTGGGGCGCCAGCGACATCGAGGTCAGCGAGTACAAGCTGACCTCGGCCCAGCTCGGCGAGGCCCTGCGGCCCAACGCCCTCCACCTCGACGTGGCAACCCTGCAGGCCAGCAAGACGGTCCGCTTCAACGACCAGCGCGGCCAGGTGCCGGTGGCTGACGCGCCGGGCGTCTACGTCTACGTGGCCCGCGGCAGCGGCGTTCAGCGCACGCAGGCCCGCGCCGTCGTGGTCAGCGACCTGAAGGTCGCGGTCAAGCGGGACGACGAGAGCTCGCTCTTCCTCGTCCAGCGCGGCGACCGCCTCGCCAGCCGGCCGCGGATCCGCGTCTACGAGGCGGCGGATCACCAGAGCAAGCCGACCCTGCTGCGCTCCTACCGCGCGCGGAGCGGGGTGGCCTACCTGCGCACGACCTCGACCAAGTCGCTGATCTATGTGGTCGAGAGCGCCGGACAGGTCGCGATCCAGACCGCCCACGATCGCACCTGGAGCGCCAACACCGCGCGCTACCAGGTCCACGCCAGCACCGACCGGCCCCTCTACCGGCCGGGACACACCGCCAACTTCAAGGTGATCGTGCGCGAGCGGGTCGGCGACCGCAGCCACCGCACGCCCAGCGACGAGGAGGTGCGGGTCCTCCTGCGTGACCCCTCGGGCAACAAGACCACGATCCTCGCCGCCAAGACCAACCGCTTCGGCACGGTCTCGGGCAGCACGGTGATCCCCGCGAGCGCCGCCCTCGGTGAGTACGGCCTCGAGGTCCAGGTCGGCCCCCGCCAGACCGGCGTGACCCACCCCACCACCCACGGCTACGCCAGCTTCGGCGTCCAGGCCTACCGCAAGCCGGAGTTCAAGGTCGAGGTCGCCGCGGGCAGCCCGCAGATCGTCATGGGAAGCCCCGTCCAGGCCGAGGTCGAGGCGCGCTACTTCTTTGGCGCGCCGGTGGCGAACGCCCAGGTCGAGTGGACCGTGACCAAGCGCAACCGCTGGCGCTGGTGGAACCCCTGGATCCGTCCCCTGGTCTACGACGCGATGCCCTCGCTCTGGTGGCCGCGCTACAACGACCAGGTCGTGGCCCGCGGGAACGGCACGACCGACGCCAGCGGCAAGCTGAGCCTGGCCGTCGCGACCCAACGCGAGGACCACGACGCCGACTACGAGATCACCGCCAAGGTGGTCGACGCGGCCAACCGCGAGGTCAAGGGCGGCGGCAGCGTGGCCGTGACCCGGGCGGCCTTCGACCTGCTGCTGGTCTCCAACCGCTACTGCTACGAGCCCGGCGACCTGATCGAGCTGCAGGCCAACCTGCAGCACATGGACGGCTCGCCCGCGGCCCCGACCGCGGTGAGCTTCGAGATCGAGGAGCTGGACAAGGACGGCAACGCCACCCCGCGCCTGACCCTCGACCGGATGAGCGACGCTCGGGGCGAGGTCAGCCTGCGCCTGCGCGCCCGGACCACCAACCACTACCGCGTGACCGCCAAGGCGCTCGACGCGGACGGCAACGAGGTCAGCGCGACCCGCTCGTTCTGGATCGCCGACGAGACGGGCGCCCGCGACTGGAGCTTCGACCGGGTCGAGCTGACCGCCGACAAGGACGCCTACGAGCCCGGCGACACCGCCGTGATCCTCGTGCGCGGCCCCGTCTCGAGCGGCTACGGCGTGGTGACCGTCGAGGGCCTCGAGATCAAGCGCGCCTTCGGCGTGCGCCTGTTCGGCGGCCTGGGTCTGGTCAAGATCCCCGTGACCGAGGCCATGACGCCCAACGCCTTCGTGTCCTGCCTGATCGCGGGCGACGAGCAGCCCCAGACCGGCTCGGTCGAGCTGAACGTGCCCCCGGTCAACAAGATCGTCGACGTCCAGATCGTGGCGGACAAGGCCGAGTATCGGCCCGGCGAGACGGCGACCTTCACGCTCAAGACCACCGACGCCAACGGCCAGCCGGTCGCGGCCGAGGTCGCCCTGGGCGTGGTCGACGAGGCGCTCTTCGCCCTGCGCGAGGACCAGGCCCCCGAGCTGGCGACGACCTTCTTCCCCCGCGACTACAACCGCGTCCACACCCTGGGCGCGGCGAGCTACGGCGGCGGCTTCTTCCCCGGCGGCCCCGTGTTCCTCGAGACCGCGGTCATGACGATGGCCCGCGACAGCTCGCGCAAGTCGGCGGATCAGCAGCAGAGCAAGGTCCGCGAGTACTTCCCGGACACGATGCTCTGGCTGGCCCACGTCGAGACCAACGCCCAGGGTGAGGCCACGATCAGCCAGGAGCTGGCCGACAGCCTGACCACCTGGCGCCTGACCGCCCGCGCGGTCACCGAGCAGGACGAGCTGGGCCAGACCAAGACCACGACCCTGGTCCGCAAGGACCTGATCGTGCGCCTCGCCGCTCCCCGGGCCCTGGTCGAGGGCGACGAGCTGGAGCTGGTCGGGATCGTGCACAACCTGGCCCAGGAGGGCGCCACCGGCGCCGAGAACGCCTCGGTCCGCCTGCGCCTCGAGGCCGACGGGGTCGAGCTCCTGGACGCCGCCCATCGGACCGTGATCGTGCCCCGCGAGGGCGAGACCGAGGTCACCTGGCGGGTGCGCGTCCGCGAGGGCAAGCTCGCCACGCTGACCCTGCGCGGCGACGCCAGCTTCGACAGCGACGCCCTCCGCCTGCGCCTGCTCATCGCCGCCCGCGGCGTCCCGGCGCCCCGCGCGATCAGCGGCTCGCGCGTCACGGACGGCGCCGAGACCTTCAGCCTGTTCAAGGAGGCGGGCGCGATCGACGCCTCGAGCGAGCTGAAGATCACGCTGACCCCCAGCCTGGCGGGCAGCCTGCTCGACACGTTGGATTACCTGGCGGGCTACCCCTACGGCTGCATCGAGCAGACGATGTCGCGCTTCCTGCCCACGCTCCTGGTGGCCGACACCCTGAAGCGGATCGGCAAGGCCGACCCCGAGCTCGAGGCCGAGCTGCCCAAGATGGTCAAGGCCGGGATCGAGAAGGTCCGCGGGCACCAGAACCCCGACGGCGGCTACGGCTGGTTCGGCAGCCACCGCGCCAGCCACCCCTTCGTGAGCGCGTATGTGGCCTACGGCCTGGCGCTCGCTCGCCAGCAGGGCCACGCGGTCCCGCAGGAGACCTGGGACAAGCTGGTGGCCTTCCTGGAGGGCAGCCTGGACGACCTGAACAACACCGACCTCGAGGGCCGCGCCTATCAGGTGTTCGCCCTGGCGGAGGGCGGCGTGTTCCGCTCGACCGACATGGCGAACCTGGCCCGCGACAAGGACAACCTGGGCGACTACGCCAAGGCCGTCCTGGCTCTGGCGCTGCACCGCGCCGATCACATGCCCGTCGCTCGGCAGCGCATTGCC
>CALDQK010000311.1 GCA_937911525.1 uncultured bacterium | reverse complement strand
CCGCTGCAAGCTGATTTGGACGGTCCCCTACGAGCCGCGCCTGATCGCGCGGGTGGCCGGCGGCGGGATGCCCGACATGTTCGCCGCCGCGGGGGACGGTCTGGTGAGCTACCTGGAGCGGCGCGGCTAGACCGGCCCAGCGCGGGCACGAGGGACTGACGACCAGCCCTAGCGCAGGTCCTCGCGGACTTCGGCGATGCCGGCCCGGAGCTGGGCCAGGTCCTTGATCCGGCGGTCGGGCGAGTAGCGCGTCAGCTGGCCGAGCAGGTCGAGCAGCGACTCGGGGACCTCGCCGGCCAGGAGGTCGGCGGGGTGGGGCAGGCCGCGGTCCATGATCCGGCCGATCATGCTCATGGCGTCGGTCTCGGGCAGGACGGGGCCCCCGAGGAGCATCTCGGTCGCGCACACTCCCAGCGCGTAGTAGTCGACCGAGTGGTCGAACTCCCGCGTGCGGAACACCTCGGGCGCCAGGTAGAGGGGGGTGCCGATGAACTCCTCCTCGAGGGTGATCCCGTGGTCGCCGAGGCGGCGCGCGAGGCCGAAGTCGCCGAGCACGAAGTCGCCCGCGTCGTCGTAGAAGAGGTTGCTCGGCTTGACGTCGCGGTGGACCAGGCCCCGCTCGTGCAGGAAGGCGAGCGGCTCGCTGGCCTGCTCGAGCATCTGCAGCGTGTGGGCCGTCGACTGGGGTCCGCGGCGCCGAATCTCGTCGGCGAGCGTCCCGCGGTCGAGGTGGTCCATGACGTAGTAGTAGTGGCTGTCCTGCCGGCCGCTCTCGACCAGGCGGATCATGCGCGGGTGGGTGTTCGAGCTGAGGGTGTCGATCTCACGCCGGAAGCGGAGCAGGGTCTCGGTGCTCTTGGTCAGGTGCGGCCAGATCACCTTGACCGCGTAGCTGCGCGGGTCGCCCGCTCGCGCAGCGCGGAACACGCAGGCGGTCCCGCCGCGGCCGATGCACTCGCCGAGGTCCCACTGGCCGACGCGGTCGGGGATCGAGCTCGGGCCCTCGTGGGTCGGGCGGGTGCGGAGCGCCTTCTCGAGCTTGGCGCCCAGCTCGGCGTCGCTGACGGGCTTGAGCAGGTAGTCGGCTGCGCCGAGGCGGAAGGCCTCGTTGAGGAGCGCCTCGTCGCCGTCGGCCGAGACGACCAGCACGGGCGGCCCGTCGAGGCCGAGGGCCTCCTGCACGTGGCTGACCACGTCGAGCCCCGTCAGGTGGGGCATTCGCATGTCGGTGATCACGGCGGCGGGGCGGTCGTCGCGCAGGCGAGCCACCGCGTCGCGGGGGTCCGAGTAGGAGCAGACCTCGAAGCCGCGGCGCTTGAGGCCGCGCGCCAGCATGGCTAGGCACACCCCGTCGTCGTCGACGAGCACGATCCGGGTGGCTTCTCCGACCTCACTCATGGCTCATTTATGGCCCGAGTTGGCAATCGGCGCCACCAGTGGGTGTCCGGGTTCGCTCACGGCCCCACACCTCCCGGATTTTGATGCGAACGAATCCCGCGGAGCCCTTTCTACAGGTGTGTGAGCGACGCCGCCCTGCCCCGCTACGCGACGCAAGTCGGCGCTCGAAACGACCTTAGTGCAAGGGCGCCTGCTGCTTCTCTTGAGGGCTTCGCAGGGTGGCGCCATAACCGATGTGCGGCAGCAAGGTTCGAGGCGTTAGGAGTTTCAGGTGGAGATTCGCAGACTGGCCCCGGGCGACCGGGTGCTCGACTACCGCATCCTCGAGCGACTGGGGGAAGGCGGCTTCGGAGAAGTCTTCCGCGCCGAGCACGAAGTCCTCGGCAAGATCGTCGCGATCAAGGTGCCCCACGATCAGACCGGCTTGACCGCCCTGCGCCACGAAGGCGTGGTCCAGGCGCGCCTCGATCACGAGAACATCGTGACGACGCGCGAGCTGAGCATTTCCCACGACCCGCCCTTCGTGGTCATGGACTTCATCGACGGTGACTCGCTCGCCGAGCTGCTCCGACGCGAGGGTCCGCTCTCCTGGCGGCGCGCGACGCGGATCCTGATCGCTGCTGGGCGCGCCCTCGAGCACGCCCACGACCGCGGCGTGGTCCACGGCGACGTCAAGCCAGGGAACATCCTGGTAGAGCCCGGGCGCGAGGGCCGCGTGCTCCTGACCGACTTCGGCCTCGGACGGGTCTTCGAGGGTCCGCAGGGGAACCTGCAGATCTCGCGCAGCCTGGAGCTGGCTAGCTCGGGCGCCGAGGTCCAGGGCACGATCCGCTACCTCGCCCCCGAGCTGCTGCGCGGCGAAGCCGCGGACCGTCGCGCCGACGTCTACTCCTTCGGCGTGCTCCTGTTCGAGGTCCTGACCGGCAAGCTGCCCGAGGGTCGCGAGGTCCCCAGCGACCTGGCCCGCAACAAGATCCCCGCCGCCCTCGACCGCATGTTCGAGCGGACCTTCGCCCGCCTCGAGAAGCGCCCCGACTCGCTCACCCCGCTGCTGGCCGAGCTCGAGGAGCTCCTCGAGGGCAAGACGAGCGCGCCCAAGCCCGACGCGCCGGCCCCGACGCCCAGCGTCGCGACCCCGGTGCGCGTGCTCCGCGCCAAGCGCGACCAGCCCCTGGTCGTGAGCGCCCCCCTGGACAAGGCTGGAGTGGCGGGCAGCCAGCCCCTGCGGGCCGTGCCGGCCGACGCGCCGGTCCAGGCGATCCCCGTCTCGGCCGCTCCGAGCAGCGACGAGGTCGACGCCTGCTGGCGGAACAAGCTCGAGGCGGCCCGCGGCGACGCCCGCTTCCGCCGCTGGCGCGACGGCATGCTGGCCCACCTCCGCTCGAGCATGCAGGGCAAGAGCGGAATCGGCTCCTTCGACGCCCAGGGCTTCGACCTCTGCTTCGGCGTGACCCGCGAGGGCGAGCCGCAGCACCGCGTCTACGTCCTGCTCCTGCCCAAGCTCGACGCCAGCCTCTCGCGGGCCGCCGTCGCCGAGGCCCGCCGGATCTTCGACCTCGAGAAGGGGATCTGGGAGAAGGAGGTCACCTTCTGGGTCATGAGCGAGGACGTGAGCGAGCGCGACCAGGTGCTCTGGACCTTCAAGTCCTTCTGCATGGGCTGGTGGCGTCGGCGTCGGATCGTGCTCCAGGACGTGGAGAACGAGCGACTGCACGCCAGCGAGCTCGGCTGCGATCCGCGCGGCAACCACCTCAAGCGGATCTTCCACGCCGCGGCGCGAGAGGCCCTGGCCTCGGTCCCGCGGCTGCCCGAGCCCGTGCGCGTTCCGGTTCGCACCCGCCCCCGGCGCTGCGGTCGCGGCGCGACCTGGGGCGCGGGGCTGGCGATCATGATGACGACTGGCCTCCTCGGGAGCCTGTTCGCGCTCGAGATGGCGAGCCGCTCGCTTCGCTGCAAGGACCGCGCGCAGCGAGCCGGGGTGCGCGGCTGCCCGGTCGCTCTGGTCACGACGGCCTCGGCCACCAAGAGCTCGGGCGCCGTCGCTCCTGCGAGCGGGGCCAAGAGCTCGGGCGCCGTCGCCCCTGCGAGCGGGGCCAAGAGCTCGGGCGCCGTCGCTCCTGCGAGCGGGGCCAAGAGCTCGGGCGCCGCTTCCGCCGAGAGCGGGGCGCCTGGAATCTTGGGAGGTGTCCGCGACATGCGTGACGCCTTCCGACGAGCCCAGCGCGAGCTGCGCTACTTCTAGCCAAGGGACTGTTCGTCCCTTGGAGGGAAGGCGGAGACGTCCGGGTGGGTGGGAGCGGGAGGGTCGGCGAAGACCCCTGCGCTTCCACCCGCTTCGATTCTATGGGCACCGGGTTAGGCGTGAAGGAGACGTGTGAGCGATATCGCTCGCACGGAACGGAGTCAGGTTGAAGCTCCAAGAGCCGCTCCTGGACACGCTTTCGTTTGAATCGGCGTGAACCCACCCGCCCAGACCCGCGTTTAATTTTGAGATGGAACCCCTTGAACCGGGCGGTCTTTGTCTTAGAGTCAGGGGATACCCGGTGGAGCCAGGAGGCGTACATGCGTAAGACCTTGATCGGCACTTTGGTCCTGTCCTTGTCGGCAGGAGTCGCCTTCGCGGCGGTCTCTCCCTCCAGCGGAGTCAAGAGCAGCGGCGCTGTCTCCCCCTCGAGTGGGGTCAAGAGCAGCGGCGCTGTTTCGCCTTCGAGCGGCGTGAAGAGCAGCGGCGCGGTCTCGCCCTCGAGCGGCGTCAAGAGCAGCGGCGCGGTCTCGCCTTCGAGCGGCGTCAAGAGCAGCGGCGCGGTCTCGTCTTCGAGCGGCGTGAAGAGCAGCGGCGCGGTCTCGCCTTCGAGCGGCGTGAAGAGCTCCGGCGCGGTCTCGCCCTCGAGCGGCGTGAAGAGCAGCGGCGCGGTCTCGCCCTCGAGCGGCGTCAAGAGCAGCGGCGCGGTCTCGCCCTCGAGCGGCGTGAAGAGCAGCGGCGCGGTCT
>CALDQK010000310.1 GCA_937911525.1 uncultured bacterium | reverse complement strand
CGGTCAAGCCGCTCCTGACCCAGCTCGACCACGAGGACCCCAAGGTGGTCAAGGCCACGATCTGGGCGCTGGGCAAGATCGGCGCGGACCCGGTCCTCAGCGAGGGCCCGCCTCCCGTGCGGGTCTCGGACACGCTCGCGGCCTACTGCCGGCGGATCCTGGCGGCGAACGGCCAGGCCGCGCCCTCCTCGGTGGACCTCTTGGCCGCGGCCGCTCGCGCGCTGGGCTCGCTGCGCCGCGACGAGCCGACGCCCGTCGTGATCGAGCTCCTGGCGGCCCTCGTCGACCACAAGGACGGCAACGTCCGCTTCGAGACGGCGAGCGCGCTCGGGCCGCTCGCCTCGGAGCGGGCCTTCCGCGTGCTGCTGCAGCGGGTCGACGTCGAGCCCGAGATCAACGTGCGCCGCGCGATCCTGGGTTCGATCGGCCGCCAGGCCCGGGCCTCGGTCGCCCACGTGCCCTCCGCCGTGCACACCCTGGTGCCCTTCCTGTTCAACACCCGCGAGGAGCTCCAGCCCCTGCGTCAGGAGAGCCAGTACGCGCTGGTCCCCCTGGCCAAGCAGCCCGACCTCGTCGGCCTGTCCGCGATCCTCGACGCGATCGAGGCCCACGGCGGCGACCCGGCCACCCTGGAGCCCGTGGCGCGCTCCTTCCTCGGCTTCCTGCCCGAGTTCGACGCCGAGGACCTCAGCCGCTTGAGCGAGCCGGTGCGGCGCCGCTACTACGCGCTGCTGGCTCGGCGGGCGGCGGTTCGCCTCCGCGACGAGCCGGCCAAGGCGCTGGCAGACTACAGCGACGTCCTGAGCGGGCGAGGGTGGCACACCGTCGACGCGATCGACGCCGCCTCGCTGCCGATCTTCCTGGGCAAGGCCAAGGCCCTGCTCACGATCCCCGCCAAGCGGCCCAAGGAGGCCTTCGGGATCGCTGAGGCGTGCCTGGACCACAAGGCGACGGCCGAGACCTGGGGCGTGACCCTCGACGCGCTCGAGGTGCTCAAGCAGACGACGCCGGCCGAGCTGCCGCCGCTCCTCGAGCGAATGGGCAAGCGGATCGGGGCGGCGCCCGAGGAGGTTCGCAAGCGCTACGAGGCGCTGCGGCGACCCGGCAAGCCGTCGCAGTCGAAGGCCCCCTCGGGGACTTCGGGGGAGGGCGCGTGAGGCGCAAGATCTTTGGGGCGTCCTTCTGGGACCTCGTGGACGCGTTCTACTCCGCGATGCGGGAGTACGAGCAGATCCACTACCTCTACGAGCTGCGCGTCCTCGCCCACGCCGAGGAGCAGGGCGTCGATCGTGAGTGGCTGCGCCTCGAGGCGTCCGAGGTCAGCAAGCTGCTCGACTTCGACAAGCTGGCGATCCTGCGCAACGGCGCCCTCTTCCGGACCAAGGAGATCAGCCACTCGCTCCTGCGCAGCCAGGGGCGCACGCACAAGTTCGACCGCTACATCTCGGAGGTCTTCCACGACCTCTCGATCCTGCGGGAGGAGCAATACAAGGTCTCGACCTTCGCCGAGGAATACCGCCGCGCCCAGGAGATGGCCGAGTACGAGAGCCTGCTCGACGAGGTCCACGAGGACTTCCCCCGGCGCGTGCACGGTATCCAGGGGCTCTTCGCCAAGGCCCAGGTCGAGCTCGAGAGCGTGCTGCGCGCGCACCGCACCGACCCGCTCTACGTGCGCTCGCTCTACCTCTTCGGGGACGAGGTCTTCGCGCGGATCCCCAGCTACCCCCAGGGCAAGCTCAGCCACTGCTGGCAGGTCTTCCCCGACGGCGGGCCCGCCGAGGCCTTCCTCTACGCGGCGCGCTCCTTCGCCCAGGGCGGGTTCAAGGAGAAGGCGCTGCGGGTCCTCGATCAAGCGCTCGAGCTGGCCCAGTCCCCGCCGCCCTACGGCTACGGCAACGAGGAGATCCTGGCCGACCTGCACCGCCAGGCCCTCGAGCTCAAGCGAGGCTTCGAGCCCAAGAGTCCGGTCGAGCTCTCGCGAATGGAGCTGCACCGCGCCGACCCCGCGACGGGTGACGACGCGGCCCCCGGGATCAACGCCGAGGTGCCCGAGGACAGCGGCAGCTTCGAGGACTTGAGCGACGAACTCGCGACTTGGGCTAGTTGAATCAGCGGCGGCTGCAGCGATAGACGAAGTGGTAGGCGAGCTGGAAGGGGAAGATCCGCTTCCAGCGCTTCCCCTTGTCCCAGCGGTGGGCGGCGTCGACGCGCAGGCCGGCCTCGCTCAGCAGGGCGCGCCACTCGGCGTCGGTGGCGAAGCGGTCGATCGCCTGGTGGTGGTTGGGGCCCTCGCCCGTGATCAGTCGCTTCCAGAGGTCGCCTGAGTAGCGAGAGTTGGGGAGCATGACCACGGCCACGCCCGCGGGGGTGAGCACCCGCGCCAGCTCGCGGGCGCCCGCGGCGGGGTCGAGGAAGTGCTCGAGGTTGCCGAGGCACACCACGCGCTCGAAGCTGGCGTCGGCCAGCGGGAGGCGCTCTCCCTGGGCCAGGAGCAGGGGTCCTCGCCCGCGGGCGGCGGCCTTCTTGAGCGCCTCGTCGCTGAGGTCGAGCGCGAGCGTCCTCAGCCCGCGCGCCTGCGCGTAGGCCTCGAAGGGGCCCGCCCCGCAGCCCACGTCGAGGACCGCCGCGCCCGGCGCTGGGCGCAGGAGCTCCCACACCAGCTCGTAGAGGGCCTCCTTCTCGCCGTACTCCGCGCGCGCGTAGGTCTCGTTGTAGGCGGCCCGCAGCTCGCTCAGGGACTGGGCGTGGCGGCGCTCGATCACGCCAGGTCCTCGAGGTCGACCAGCTCGTGCTCGCCCTGCCACCAGAGGTAGTAGGCGGCGTTGGTCTCCTCGCTCCCGGGCTCGCGCGCGGCGTAGTCGCGCGCCTTCTCCGTGAGCGCGCTGCGCGAGAGCCAGGCCAGGCAGTAGTGGAGCAGGCACGCGCGCGGGTCGCGGACCTTCTTCATTTGCTTGCGCACGGCCTTGGGGAAGGTCGGGTGCACGGGCCCCACGTCGTCTCGATAGCGGTGCTGGGGCAGGTTGCGCAGCAAGCGGGGGACATAGCAGGGGTAGTGCTTGGCGCTCTTGACGAAGCGCGGCGGGTCCTCCTCGACCAGCCAGAGCATCGGGAGCCGGTAGAAGGGCACGCGCCGCGCGCAGAGCCAGGGCAGCTGCTCGGCCAGCCCGGGGCTGACCCGCTCGTCGCTGTCGAGGTGCAGGATCCACTCGCCCTGCGCCGCCGCGAGGCTGGCGTTCTTGATCCGAGCGAAGTGACCCTCCCAGGGGTGCTCGATCCGGCGCGCCAGCGGGTGATTCCGGCACACCTCGGCGGTGTCGTCGTCGCTGCCCCCGTCCACGACCACGACCTCCTTCGCGAAGCCCTCCACGTTCTCGAGCAGCCCCTCCAGCTCGCGCGCGCGGTTCCACACCGCCACGGTCACGGAGAGGTCGAGGGCCGGCGGGGAGCGACGGAACCAGGGCATCAGCGGAAGCGCGGCGGGAAGAGGCTCCAGCGGAGCCGGTGAGACCAGAAGCTCGCGGCCCGACCGGCGTCCACGAGCGCGCGCAGCCGCTCGCGCTCGCCGCGCGCGTAGGCTCGCGCCAGGCGGAGGGGGTCCCAGGCCGCCACGCTCGCGGGCTCCGCCACGCTGAGCTTGACCCAGCTGCGGTAGAGGCGCAGCAGGTTCCTGCGCCGCGTGTCCTCGCTCACGGGGTCCGCGCCGATCCGGCAGCGGTCGAGGTCGATCACGACCCCGCGCCCCTCTCGGTCGATCAGCACGTTCTTGAGGTTCAGGTCCACGTGATCCACGCCGGCCTCGTGGAGGAGCCGGATCGCCTCGCCCGCGGCCGCCAGCGCGCGGCTGCGCGCGCGCCCCTGCTCCTCGCGCAGCACGGCGACGAGGTCTCGGGCGCCCACCAGCTCCTGGCTGACCAGCCCGTGCAGGTAGCCACCAGCGACGCTGCGCGTGACCGCCGCGAGCACGGTCGGCACGTTCGCCCCCTGCTGCGCCGCGGTCGCCGAGACGCTCAGCTCGCTCTCGGCGCGCTCGGGGTCCCAGCTGAGGCGGCGCACGAGCTTCCCGAACAGCCCGCCGCGGGTCAGCGCCCTCACGAGGACGGGGCCGACGCCCTCGAGCTCGACTCGCGCCAGGGCAGCTCGGCCAGCCTTGTCGCTCGCCGGTTGGCGCGCGATCAGCTCGGCCGGGTCCGAGACCCCCGCCGCCAGGAGCGCCTCGCGGAGGTCGCTCCGCAGCACGACCCGCGCGCCGCCGTGCTCGATCCGCTCATAGCCCCCAGGCAACGGCCTCATGGCTGGATCCTAAGCGACGCTCGGCCATGCCCGCGGGAGCAATCGAGCCCGCGGGAGCAATCGAGCCCGCGGGAGCAATCGAGCCCGCGGGAGCAATCGAGCCCGCGGGGGCGATCGAGCCCGCGGGGGCGATCCCTAGCGGGTGATGCCGTAGTCCACGAGCTGCCAGGCGCGCTGGCCGGCGTCGGGGGCGAGGGTCGCGTCGAGGGTCAGGCGCTCGCCGATCTGGTTGGTCGCGACGACGCGCAAGCGGAGGCGCCCCTCGCTGCGCTCGCTGGTCTCGACGGCGACCTTGCAGGTCGTGAGCCGGAGGGTGCCCTGGGGCTTGGCCGTGGCTGGCGCTCGCAGCGCCGCCCAGCGCACGCCCGCGAAGGCGCCCTCCCGGAGGGCCTGACGGCGCTCATGACCGCCGGCGAGCAGCAGCATGTTCCGCGAGGCTTCGGTGAGCATTCCGGCGCTCATGAGCACGATCAGCGCCATCACGAGGGCCGCGAACAGGAACACTCCGCCGCGCTCGCGAGTCGTCCGCGGGAGCTTCACTGGGCCCCCTGGCGAGGCAGGGCGCTGCGGCGGGCGCGTCGCTCGAGCGTGTCACGCCAGCCGAAGCGGACGCTCACGGTGAGCTCGGCCTGGAGCGGGCCGGTCGGAGAGGGGCGCGTGAAGGTGACCTTGGTCGCGCGCGGGAAGGGGCGGCTCTGGACGAGCGCGCCCGCGGCGTCGCTCTCCTGGCGCTCCTGGGCGGTGTAGGTCACGCGGTGCCCGTCGCGGCGGACGATCACGAGCCGCTCAGGGCTCAGCTCGAGCTTGGCGCTGTCCTCGACGTCGCGCCGCCACTCGCTCAGGTAGTCCTGGGAGGTGAGCTGAACGTCGATCATGGCCTGCTGGAGGGCGACGCTGCGCTGCGCGTTGACCTCGATCGTGGCGAACATCGCGAACCCGACGCTGATCAGGCCGAGGTAGAGGACGAGCTCGAGCAGCGTGAAGCTGCGGGCGAGGCGACGGAGTTTCACGGCGTCCTCCGCGGCAGCACCGTCGAGAGGCGCACGACGTTGGACTCGCCTGCGCCCTTCCAGCGCACCCGGACCCGCACCTCGACCAGGCCTCCGGTCTCACCCCCGCCCTCGAGGCGGAGCGCGCGGCTGTCGACGAGCAGCTCGGGGGCCTGGAGCTCAGGGGTCTCGAGCTCGGTCCGAGCGTTGAGGCGGAAGCCGTCGGTGTCCGCTTGACCCTTGGGAGCCGGGAGCTCCTTACCGCTGCGGAGCGCGTCGACCTCGGCCTCCGCGCGCGCCAAGGCCGCTCGGCGGGCGTCTGCCTCGTGGAGGGTCAGCATCTTGACCCGGGTCAGGCTGGCGAAGGTCGTGATCACTCCTGCGAACACCATCGTGCCGACCATGAAGTCGAGCAGGCCGAAGCCGCGGCGGCGGCGACCGAGCGCGAGGCGCCTCACAGGACCTCTCTCAGGCTGATCGAGCGGAGGACCTCTTCAAAGGTCGTCAGCCCCTCGAGCGCCTTGCCCAGGCCGTCGTCGAGGAGCGTGTTCCAGCCGCGGCCGAGGAGCATCCGGAGGATCTCGGACGTGCGAGCCTTCTCGAGGATCATGCCGCGGACCTCCTCGTCGACGTCGAGGAACTCGGCCACGGGGATCCGGCCCGAGAACCCGGTGAACTGGCACGCCTCGCAGCCCTTGCCCGCATACATGGTCAGCTCGCGCTCTTCCTCGCGCATTAGGCGCTTGATCAGCGAGGCCTTGTTCGGGTCGACCTCGATCTGCTCGCGGCAGCCGTTGCAGACGCGGCGGAGCAGGCGCTGGGCGATCACGCCGGTCAGGGCCGAGGCGACCACGAAGGGCTCGAGGTCCATGTTGATCAGACGCGTGACCGTCTCGGGAGCGGAGCCTGCGTGGAGGGTCGAGAGGACGAGGTGGCCGGTCAGGCCCGCGTGCAGCGCGACCTCAGCGGTCTCCCGGTCGCGGATCTCGCCGACCATGATGACCTCGGGGTCCTGACGGAGCGAAGCGCGCAGACCAGCCGCGAAGTCGAAGCCCACCTGGCGGTTGACCTGCATCTGCGACCACTTGCCGAACTCGTATTCGACCGGGTCTTCGATCGTGATGATCGAGGCGTAGGCGTCCATCTCCCGCTGGATCTCGTGCAGGATCGCGTAGAGGGTCGTGGTCTTGCCGGAGCCCGAGGGACCGCAGAGCAGGAACAGGCCCTCGAGGTCGAACATGATCGAGCGCAGCCGGCGCAGCATGGACCCGGTGTAGCCGATCTGGTTCAGGTCGCTGATCGCGGCGTGGACCGAGTAGACGCGCCCGACCACCTTCTCTCCCGCCACCGTCGGGACGACCGAGATCCGCAGGTCGCTCTCGTTGCCGCCGACCGGCACGCGCACGCGACCTTCCTGGACGATCTCGCGCCGGTGGCTGAGCAGGTCGCCCAGGACCTTGATCCGGCTCACGAGCTGGTCGTGGAGCTCCACGGGGAGGTAGGCCGCGTCGTGGAACACGCCGTCGATGCGGAAGCGGACGCGCACGCCCTCGCGGTTGGGCTCGATGTGAATGTCGCTCGCGCGCGACATGACGCCCTTCTTGAGGATCGTGTCGCACAGCTCGGAGACTCGAAAGCCGTCTTGCTGGACGAGCCGCTGCAGGTAGCTAGAGACCTCCTCGAGCGACGCCTCGGCGAGTTCGGCTTCGTTCATGGCCTAGAAGCCGCCGTCCTGGGGCTCGACCGCCTCGGGGTCCTGGGCTTGCTTCTGCTCCTTGCCCGCGCTCTCTCTGCTGGTCTTCTTGGGCGTGGAGGAGGACTTGGGCGTGGAGGAGGCCTTGGGCTGGGCGGCAGGAGGGGGCGCGAAGGTCGCCTTCTGCACCTGAGTGAGCGGCACGAAGCAGGCGATGAACATCAGGAGCACGACGAAGGCCATGCCGATCAGCATCGCGGGCGCGAGGATCTTGGTGATGATCGTCGTCTGCTCGTCGACCTTGACCTCGAACTCGGTCGCGAGCTCGTCCAGGGCCTGCTCGATGATTCCCTTCTCCTCGGCCATCTGGAGCTTCCAGACCATGGTGTCGGGGAACACCTCGCCCCCGGCGAGGTTCTTGGAGAAGGAGCCGCCTTCCTCGACCGCGCTGCGCAGCTGGTTGAGCTTCTCCTGGATCCGGTTCTTGCCCACGGTGTTCGCCGTGAGCCGCAGGGTCTCGACCATGGAGACGCCGTTGTTGAGCAGGTCCCGCATCGTGCGGGTGACCTTCATCAGGGCGGCTCGCTCGAAGAGCGGCCCGAAGAGCCAGATGCGGAACAGGAAGTCGTCGTACTCCTCGCCCATGACGGAGAGCTTCTTGCCGATCAAGAAGAGCAGCCCCAAGAAGCCGCTGATCAGGAGCCCCAGCACGATCGGGTTCTCGACCAGGGCGCTCATCGCGAAGAGCGCCTTGGAGATAGCAGGCAGCTCGATCTTGTGCCCGCTGACCCCAAGCATGGTGCGGAACTGCGGGGCGACCGCCTTGAGGAAGAAGATCACGAACACGAAGAGCACGGCGAGCAAGACGATGGGGTAGGTGACCGCCTCGAGCACGCGGCTCTTGATCTTCCTCATCGCCGCGCTGTGCGCGTTGAGCTCGTCGAGGATCACCGAGAGGTTGCCCGTGCTCTCGCCCGCCTTGATCACCTCGAGCTGCAGCGAAGAGAAGGTCTCCGGATACTTGGCCAGGGCGTCGGGCAGGCTGAGGCCCTCGTCGAGGTCTTGCTGGACGGACTGGACGAGCGCCTTGAAGTCTTCGCTCTGGACGTCTCGCGCGAGGATCCGCAGCCCCTTGGCGATCGGCATGTTGAGCCGGGCCATCGACGCGAGCTGGCGGTTCAAGAACTGCAGCTCGTCGGGGCGGAGGCGGATCGGGCGCGTACGCGCCTCTGTGGAGTCGGTCATCACGGTTCTCGCGCGGGTGAAGGTGCGAAAGTTATCACGCTCCCCGGAGGCCTGTCAAAGGGGGGGCCCTACGGTATTCTCCTTCCCGCCAACGACTTAACTGTCCGATCGGGTGGCCGGTCACGTTGCGTGGCCCCAGCGCGGGTGCTACCCTGCGCCTGCCTTGCGAGTGACGAATCTCACGGTCCTGTGTCTCCTAGACAGCCCGCGAGGGACGCCCACCGACTACACTTCCGCCCGCCTCCAAGAGCCTGATCCAGGCTCCCAACTCGAACTCGACTCGATTCGAGCTTGGGGGTTCCCAGGTGACTTGGGTTCTTGACTTGGGCTGAAGCCGCCAGCGATCAGAGCCGCCGCATGCCCCCCAACGATCCCTTCGACTTCGACATCGACTACGGCGAGAAGCCCAACAACGCCGCGGATCCCTTCGGAGGGTCCTCGAATCCCTTCGGCGGCGGCGGCGGCGGCGGGGGAGACCCCTTCGGCGGGGACCCCTTCGGCGCTCCCCCCGCCCCGGCCCCTTCGGCCGGCGACCCCTTCGGCGGCGATCCCTTCGGGGCGCCGCCCGCCCCGGCTCCCGCGGCGGATCCCTTCGGCGCTCCGTCCGCCCCGGCCGGGGGCGACCCCTTCGGCGGCGGAGACCCCTTCGGGGCCCCACCGGCGCCAGCCCCCTCCGCCGGCGACCCCTTCGGGGGAGCCGACCCCTTCGGGGCCCCGCCGGCTCCTGCCCCCTCTGGCGATCCCTTCGGCGGCGCCGACCCCTTCGGCGCGCCACCTGCTCCGGCGCCCTCGGCGGGCGACCCCTTCGGCGGCGAACACGATCAAGCCGAACCAGATGATCGAGTAG
>CALDQK010000309.1 GCA_937911525.1 uncultured bacterium | reverse complement strand
TGGGTCAAGGCCGCCAGGCGCTGGGCCAGCTCGCCTAGATCAGCGGTGAGCCTCCCACAACGCTGAACGCAATCGCCGGTCTCCGGGGCCAGGGGCTCGAGCTCGGGGTTCAGGTCGAGCAGCCCGACGCGCTCGAGCCCCACCTGGTGGGCTTCGCCGACACGAGCTCCTGGAAGCCAGCCTTCGCGACGCTGGTCCCGCGCCTGCAGGGCTGGAGCAGCGGGGAGGCGCGCGCGCAGATCCTGCGCGGCTGCGACGCGGTGATCGGCCTGGCCGAGTTCGGCGAGCGGATCAAGGACCTGCGCGCGCGCCTGCGCGAAATGCAGCAGGCGCCCGAGCCCCTGCAGGAGCAGGCAGCGCTCGCGGAGGCCCGCGCGACGCTGCGCGAGCTGGACGAGCGGAGCGCCCCCTGGCCCGACGAGGACGCGCGGGTCGGCAAGCTGAAGCGAGCGCTGCCGCGCCTGCGCGAGCGGCTGGAGCAGCGCCCCAGCGCGCGGAGCGCGGCCTCGGCCTTCTCGACCCTGCTCGTGGGGCTCGGGCGCGGCGACGACCAGGACTCGGCGCGCGTGGCGCGCGCGCTGCAGGCGGCGCTGCAGGGGACGCGCGCGGGCGACGGCGCGACCGCGGCTCCGGCCAGCGCGCCCGAGGAGGCGGAGCCGGCTCCGCTGCCCGGGCGCTACACCATGCGCCGCAAGTCGATCCCCTTCCAGCGCTCGCGCCTGGTGATCCGCGACGAGCAAATGCAAGCGCTCGCGGCCGCCCAGCGGCGCGACCTCGCCGTGCGGCTCGAGGCCCACGCTCGCGACGAGCGAGGCGCCCACGAGCGCTGGGGCGAAGAGCGCACCCACGAGATCGTGGCGCAGTGCCTCGACCGCGCCGCGGAGCTCGAGATCAGCAAGTTCGGCGCGATCCGCACCCTGCTCGACGTGATGATCGTGGTCGACCCCGCGTTCACCGAGCTCGACGAATACGCCTGGGCCAAGGACCTGCTGGAGAGCGACATGCTCGAACCCAACAGCAAGCCTGGTCTGATCTGGGACCAGCTGGAGGTCTGACGTGGCAACCACCGCCAGAGTCAAGGAGGGGTCTGCCGTTCAGCCCTGTCCCAAGGGCTACAAGAAGGTGACCGTCGTCGTGCAGAGCGCGGCCGACGACGCCCCGATCAAGGGCGCTCAGGTGACCCTGCACAAGGCCGCCGAGAAGAAGGCGGCCAAGGAGGGCGGCTCTTGCACGCTCCCGACCAACGCCGAGGGGCAGGCCGTGTTCTCGGTCAAGGAAGGCACCTTCGCGCTGGAGGCCACGGCCGAGGGCAAGAGCGAGCGTCAGGATCCCAAGCGGCCCTTCGAGCCCGGTAAGAAGGAGAGCTGGAAGGTCAGCGCCGACGAGACGGTCACGATCAAGCTGACCCCGATCCCGATCTGCGCCGTCCAGCTCCAGCTCAAGTACAAGGACCCCGCCGACGAAGAGCGCGCCTTGCTCGTGCCCGGGGCGAAGCTGAAGTTCAGCGACGAGAGCGAGGTCGAGGTCACCTTCGACGAGGAGGGCTACCTCCTCGACGAGGACGGCACGACCCGCGGGCGGACCTTCCTCCAGGAGCTGGCGTCCTTCACGATCAGCTTCGCCAAGCCCGACCGGCCGACCTACCTGCTCGCGGAGAAGCTCGGCGCCGACCGGGCGCCGAGCGCGCTCTTCGTGGGCGACCCCAAGACCAAGCTGGCCGACCACCGCCTGTGGCAGCTGCCGCACGCCGACTGGAAGCCGGCGGACGCCTCGTTCACGATCAGCAACGACGGCGGCGCCTGGGTGACCGACACCCACACCTTCAAGATCGACCGGGACGAGCTCGGCACCGTCGACGCGCCGGCGACCATGCTGCTCGATCCGCGTTGGCAATACACCCGCCTGCTCTACTACGACCGGGTCCTGGGCGGCGACGAGCAGATCAGCTCGCTCCCGCTGCTGCTCGCCGGCTACGCCGACAAGCCCCCGCATCGCCCCACGACCGATCAGCGGACCACCCACAGCAACTGGACCATGGGCGACGACGCCAAGAAGGCGATCCAGTGCGTGCCCTGGGTCCTGGGCGGGACGACCAAGCCCGACAAGGAGAGCGAGCTCCGCTTCACCACCGACCAGCACACCTTCATCAAGACGAGCGACGAGGGCGCGCGGGAGCTGGTCACGGGCGAGCAGAAGACGCCGGGCGCCGAGCGCCTGCGCCACTACGACCTCCCCACCGAGTGGCGCAGCCGCAACTGGTTCGTGCGCAAGGAGGCCAAGGGCACCCACATCACCGACGGCAAGTTCTTCTGGGAGCTCGACACGGTCGAGAAGGTGCGCGGCACGAAGGACGCGCCCCTGCTGCTCTCCCTGGACGACATCGTGCTCTACAAGCGGGACGAGAAGCTGCCCTGGAGCGTGCTCAGCAAGGAGCAGCCGGTCGCGCTCTTCCACCACTCCTTCGCCGAGGGGACCGACCTCAGCAAGGAGGGCCTCTACCTCGCGCCCGCCGACCCGACCCCCGCCGACGGCGAGGACCTCGAGGACACGCGCTGGCCCGCGAGCAAGCCGGAGGTCCTCGGGCGCAAGGCCAACGGAGACGCGCACGCCGAGCTCGTCGAGAACTACGTGATCCGCTACCCGGACTGGGTCCGCCTCGTGATCTGCGAGGGCAGCCTGTTCGACGCCTTCGCCAGCCGCTCGGTCGCCAAGGACGGCGAGGACCGCGTGGTCGGCGCGCGGGCGGCCGTGGCCTGGGTCGACATCCGGCGCAGCATCGACAACGTCGGCTCCTGGACCCACAACCAGAACAAGGCCAAGCGAGTCGCCAAGCCCGACTACTACGTCAGCCCGCGCCCGCAGTCGGTCGAGAAGCCCTTCTTCTCGATCCACCAGCTGCTCGGCATGTCGACCCCGATCACCAACCGGCGGCGCGACCACGAGAGCTGCGCGGCCAAGGGCTCCGCCAACGCGGCGGTCGACATCGGCCCCCTCTCGGCGTCACGGGTCGAGCGCGACCCGGACCGGGCTCAGGAGCACGCCAGCGACCAGACGGGCTCGGCCCACGGAATCGGTCGCTGGCACATGGCGCTGATTCGCTGCTGCGGGCGCGACAGCGAGGACCCCAAAAAGGAGCGCGCGATCCTGTTCCAGTACTTCCCGCTCAGCGCGAAGTTCATGCCCGGCAGCCCCCAGGAGGGCAACGACAACGAGAAGAAGGGCTGGATCAAGCGCGCGGTGGGCAACCTCACGACGCGCTGGAACGGCCCCGACGGAGCCTTCTGCACGGGGCGCGCCAAGATCGAGCCGCGCACCCAGCCGGACGCTCCGGTCGAGGTCGAGACCTTCCGCTTCTTCCAGATCGTCCCCGACGCTCGCGCCGCGATTCGCTTCCAGGTGATCGCGGACGTGGGCGGGCGCGACTTCATGAACTCGGCCGAGGGCGTGACCCAGTCTTCGTCGGGCAAGGAGAAGCCGCAGACCACGGGGCGCTTCACGGCGGCCCACGAGATGGGCCACGGCGGCGGGCTGCTGGACGACTACTGCGAGATCTGGAACCACGCCTCCTACTACCAGCCCGCGCTGGCGATGCTCGTCCCCGGCGACCCCTACACCATGGACGACCGCGACGGCGCGGAGTCCATGATGCTCGGCAACAAGGAGCTGCGAGCCCGCCACTACTGGCACCTGGCCGAGTGGCTGCGCCCGCGCCTGGGGGTCGACCTGCAGGTCCGCTACGGCACCGGCGACCCCTACTTCATTCCCCACCACCCGCGGAACAGCGTGACGACGCGCGAGCTGCGCAGCTACAGCATGTTCCCCTACGACACGACCTTGGACGCGGGGATCCCTCAGCAAGACAGCGCCCCGCTCAAGTCGCGCTTCGACAGCTACCTCTACCCGCTCGGCAAGGAGGCCTACAGCCAGACGATCTTGCCCGGCAAGTGCGGCACGGGGGCCAAGGGCTTCGACGCCCTGCTGATCGTCTCGGTCCACATCGGCGTCGACTACCTGGGCACGACCGACCACGACTGGGTCCGCGCCACGACCGCCAAGATCGTCGCCCACCTGCGCAAGACCTTCGGCTTCCGCGCGGTCGCGAAGTTCACCTGCGGCGGCCAGACCTTCGAGCGCTGCCTGATCTTCGTCTCGCCGCGGATCATCGTGGGGACCCACGCGGGCAACGAGGGCTACGACAAGGAGATCGGGGCCAAGCCAGAGACCTGGGCCAGCCGGATGAAGTGCGTCGACAACGCGATCGTCGCCCCGCCCGCCGACAACGGCTTCCTCTACCAGATCGAATACGTCAGCAGCCCGGGTCCTGGCAGCGTGTGGCTAGCGGGCAACTCGGCCCCCGCCTGGCCGACGGTCAACAACGCGACCGTCACCCAGGGCCAGGTCCGCTACCGCGCCTTGACCAAGCCCGAGGGGCGCAAGCGCGCCTACGCTCAGGTGATCAAGAAGAAGATCGAGCAGAACCAGCTTCACTGCGTGATCCAGGTCGGCGCCCCCACCTCCGAGGTCAGCGTGGTCGCCGACGAGCTGCCGCGGCTCAAGATCCAGACCGGGGACCTGACCGAGATCGTCAAGTCGGTGGAGCCGGTCGGGCGCGTCGTCGAGGCGACGGTGGAGGCCGCCAACCGCAACGGGCTCCAGCTCAGTCAGGACCTGCAGGACCTCGAGGACGACATCAACGACATCGACGCCGACATCAACACCGCCACCAACGAGCGCAACACCGCGGCCCGAGAGTGGCGGGGCTTCAGGGACGACCGCAACCTCCTCGAGCCTCGGACCACGGCCAACGCGGCTCGCTACGACCAGCTGACGCGTCGCATGGGTCGT
>CALDQK010000308.1 GCA_937911525.1 uncultured bacterium | reverse complement strand
GAGCAGGACGCCGAGGCCGCCCGCCGCGACGGCGACCTGGCGGACCTCGCGCAGCTGGCGATCCAGCGCGGCCAGCGGCACCGAGGAGCGCACGTAGCCCAGGGGCAGGGTGCCCTGGGGGTCGTCCACGCGCATCGCGACGTAGAGCAGGCGGGCGCCCAGGGTGCGGCTGTGGCGGGTCGCGCTGCCCTCGCCGGCGGTGCGGGCGCGCACGACCTCGGGACGCCCGCTGTGGTCGTCCATTTGGGTCGGGTCTTGCCGGCTGTCGGCGAGGACGCGCCCCTGGCGGTCGATCACCGTGAAGCGAGTGTGCACGTCAGCGCCGAGCCGCTTGATCCGCTCCTGCAGGCGCGCGGGCTCGGCCTCCCCCGTGAGGGTGGGGCGCGCGATCTCGCTCAGGAGCACGCTCGCCCGCAGCAGGTCGTCGTGGCGTTGATCGAGCGCCCGGGTCTCGAGCCAGCGGAGCAGACCCAGGCTGACGATGATCGTGGTCGCCAGGACGGAGATCCCGAGCGTCAGCCAGAGTTTGCCGATCAACTTCACGGAGGGGGGATCCCGTCGGGGGAGGGGGGACTGCTCGCGCTGCCTCCCGGAAGCCTACCCGCGGAAGCGGTAGCCCACGCCGCGGACGGTCTGGACCAGCTTGCGGTAGGGCCCGAGCTTGCGGCGGATCGCGCCGATGTGCACGTCGATGTTGCGATCGACGACGGCCGAGCTGTTGCTCATGACCCGCGAGAGGAGCGTGTTGCGGCTGAACACCCGGCCGGGGTTGGCGGCGAGGAAGTTGAGCAGGCGGAACTCGGTCGCGGTGAAGTTGGCCTCCTGGCCGTCGACGAGGACCACGTGGCTGGCCAGGTTGACCACCAGCCCGTCGAACACCAGGCGCTCCTGGGGGCGGCTGTCGTCCCAGGTGCCGCGCCGGACGACCGCCTTGATCCGGGCCAGCAGCTCCTTGGGGCTGAAGGGCTTGGTGATGTACTCATCGGCCCCTGCCTCGAGGCCATCGACGACGTCGTCGACCTCGGTCTTGGCGGTGACCATGATCACCGGGATCGAGCGGAGGTCTGGGTCCGCCTTCAGGCGGCGGCAGATCTCGATCCCATCGATCCCCGGCAGCATTCGATCCAGGAGGATCGCGTCGGGGAACTCGCGGCGGACGCGCTCCAGTCCCTCCTCGCCGTCGCTGGCTCCGCTGACGCGGTAGCCCTCCAGGCGCAGGTTGAACTCGATCACCTCTCGGATATCAGGCTCGTCCTCGATCACGAGGATCCGCTCTCGCGTGGCAGTCGTGTTCACGTGCCTCCCTGCTGTGGCGCGCTGCGCCGTGTCGATGGCGGCAGGATACCCAGGGGCCTTGGTCTTTACATAAAGACGCAAGTGCTTTTGCGGCAGCGCTCTATTGGCCGGAGGGGGTCGCGCTCGTGGTCGGCGCTTCGGAGCCGGAGTCGACGGGGGCGGCGCCCTGCTTGGGCTCCTCGCTCCCCTTGGGTTTCTTCTTGAAGGCGTCCTCGTCGAGGACGTAGGCGTAGCCCTCCGTGGGGGCCCGAGGCTGGAGCTGCAGCGCCAGCGCCACCAGTCCGCCCACCACCGCGGCCAGGATGAAGAACGAGAGCAGGGAGCCCCCGATCCGGGCGGGCTGGAACTCCGCGCTGGGGAGCGGGTTGAGGCTGGGCGCCGTGCCCTTGTTCAGCAGCGCGTCGAGGTCGCGCTGCAGCTCCTTGGCGTCCTGGGGCCGCTGCTCCGGGCGGAGCGCGGTCAGCTTGGCGTAGAGCGCCTTGACCCCGGCGCTGGCGCTCTTGGGCAGCGCCGGAGCGCTCTTGGCGCCCCGCGCCGCGAAGACCTGCGCGGGCTCGACCGCGTCGACGGGGTGTTGGCCCGTGATGAGGCGATAGAGGATCAGCCCGAGCGAGAACATGTCGCTGTGAGGCTTGGGCTCCTGGCCGTCGAGCACCTCGGGAGCAGCGTAGCGGGGATCCACCTTGAGCAGCAGGCGACGAACCGCGGCGGGCGGGACGCGCAGGCTCGGGGGCTTGAGCAGGTGCTGCCCGCCGCTGCGCGCGAGGGAGTCGAACTCGAGCTCGCCGTGAGCCTGCTTGGCGCCGTGGAGAACGCTCAGCGGTCCACAGATCTCCTTGAGGATGCCGCAGGCCTCGTCGTCGGCGAGCTTGGCGTCGCCGAGGCCCTCGAGCTCGGGAGCCGCGATCACGACCGCGCGGTCGCGGAGCTCGACCTCGACCGGGACGAAGCCGTCGCGAGGGAGGTCCTTCCAGCGGCGAATTCCCTCGGCCAGGGTCTGGTGCTGGGTCCCGGCGAAGCCCTTGAAGGGGAAGACCTGCACGGATCCGCGCTGCTCGCCCTTGGTCGCCTCGTAGCGCGGGG
>CALDQK010000307.1 GCA_937911525.1 uncultured bacterium | reverse complement strand
CAGCGCTGCCTCGAGCCGCTCCAGGCTGCCCCGATCAAGGTCCTGCCCCAGCTCGCCTCGCTGCGGGATCGAACCCTGGCCGAGCACACCGCGGCGCGCGCCGGTGCGCCGCGGGTGGGGGGGGCGGCTTGAGCGAGCTCTTCGCGCTCCGTCGCGCCCGCCTCGAGCTCGACCGCACCCTGCGCGGGCGGAGCTTCGTGGGGCGAGCTCTGACCGGCTTCCTGCAAGCGCACGAGTACCTGGCCCTGATCGAGCACTTCCGCGGCCTGCTGGGAGCGTCGTGCGTGGGGCCCCTGCTCGAGGCGGCGAACCATGACCTCGACTGCGTGGCGCCCGCCGCGAGCGGGGGCGAGGTCAGCCAGTCCCTGGCCCTCGCGCTCTACCCCCGCCTGCTCGGGCGCGGGCAGCGGCGCCAGCGACACGGCCGCCTGATCGCGTCCGCTCTGCTCGGCACCTCCTGGACCCACGAGGCGGCCTCGCGGCTCGAGCTGCGCTACCAGGGGGCTACTGGCTTCCTGGCCCGCCTCCACTCTTCCGCCTTCTCAGCCCTCGAGGTCCTGCGACGCGAGCCACCGCCGAGCCAGGATCTCCACGCACTGACCGAACTCACCCGGGGCGCAATCCTAGGGATCGTCACCCACCTGGAGACGTCCTGCCCTGCCCCTCTTCAGCGACTTGGAGCCTTCTCATGACCGCCACCCTCACGACCCAGACCCTCTCGGACCTCCTCGCAGAGCGCGTGCGCGAGACCCTCGCTCGCCTCGAGAGCACCCCCTTCTACGCGCGCCTCCTCGCGGGTCGCGTCACCCGCGACGAGTACGCCGCGTGGCTGGTGCAAATGCACAAGTACGTGCGCTACTCCGAGGGCGCCGTGCGCCACCTGGCCCTCGCGATGGCGGTGGCTGGTGACGAGGAGGGCCGCTCGCTGCGGGCCTACGCCGAGCAGGAGGCCGACGAGGAGGCCACCCACGACGACATGATCCTGGTCGACCTGGCGCGCCTGTGGGACGTCAAGCGCGACGCCGTGCGCGGGCGGATCGAGGCGGCGGAGACCGCGCCCTCGATCCTGACCTACTCCCGCCTGCGGGAGACCTTCCTCCTGCGCCACCCCAAGGCGATCCTGGGCGCGGCCTTCTGCCTCGAGACCCTCAGCGGCCAGCACGCGGATCGGATCCGGGCGGCGCTCGTCGAGCAGAGCGGGATCGAAGCCGTGCAGCGCTCGACGACCTTCCTGCGCGCCCACCGGGCCGAGGTCGAGGAGGCGCACCAGGGCGCGGCGGCGGCGCGGATCGACCAGCTCGTCGAGCCGGCCGAGCGCAGCGCGGCGGTCGCCTTCGGCAACCTGATGCTGAACATGTATGAGGGGATCGCCTTCTACCTCTCGCAGCGCTGCGGAGGCTGAGCGTGATCCTGGCCGACCTGCGGGAGCTGACGACCGCGCTCTTCCCCGCGCGCGTGCCCGAGGAGAGCGAAGCCCAGACCGTGGCTGAGAGCGAAGCCTTCGGCCGTTGGCAGCGCACCCCCGCGGGTCGCGCCTTCTATCGCGCCCTGGCGCACCAGGCGGAGGCGCGCCTCGCGCCTCGCCTGGGGCCGGACGCGCGGGTCCTCTCGGTGGGAGAAGGCGAGGGGCTGTTCGCCGCGAGCCTGGCTGCGCTGCGGCCCGACTGGGAGCTGGTCGGCGTCGACCTCTGCGGCGAGGTCGTGGGCCGCGCCAACGCGGCGCTCGAGCGGCCCGCCAACGTGCGCTACGTCCAGGGCTCGGTCTACGCCCTCGAGGGTCGCTGGGACGCGGTCCTGAGCGTGTCCTCCTTCCACCACTTCCACGACCCCGCCGGCGCGCTGGCCTCCATGCACGCGGCGCTGGCTCCCGGGGGCGTGCTCTACCTGCTCGACCTGCGCCGCGACGCCGAGCTCGCCGCCTACTTCCGCCGCCTCGACCAGCAGATCGCGAGCGGCGAGGCGGCCAAGGCGCGCCTGTTCCGGGCCTCCGTCGCGGCGTCCCACACCTTGGCCGAGCTGCGGGCGCTGCTGCGTCCCCTCGGGCGTCCGCACGTGACCCCCCTCCGCCTGCAGGCCTGGGCGCTGAGGGCGCTCGCGGAGCTGGGCCCGGAGCGCGCCGTGCGCGCCACGCTGGAGGGCCTGTTTGCGGAAGCGTGGTTGAGCGCGCGCGGGGGGACTGCACGCAGCCGCTAGACTGGCGGCGTGTTGGAATGGGACCAGGTCGGCGCCCTCGTCCAGCTCGCGCGGGACGCGCGCTCGGGGAGGACCTTCGCGGATCGCTTCGCCGAGCTCGGGGAGGGGCTGCGCCGAGCGGTCCCCGGGCCGGTGTTCTCGGCCATGGTGATCGCGCCCCAGGCGCCGCAATCCCTGCTGCGCTGCGAAATGCACGGCCGCGACCCAGCGACCCTCGAGGCCTACGTCCGCCACTACCGCCCCTACGACCCCATGGGCAAGACGATCATGGAGGCCCGCGGGTGCGCGGTCCTGCTCAGCGACTACCTCCCCCAGCGCGAGTTCGGCAGGGACCCCTTCTCGGGCGAGCTCCTGGAGGTGGACCAGACCCGTCATATCGCCGGCTTGGCCTTCGACATCGGCCAGGGTCGCCGGCTGGCGGTCACGATTCAGCGTCGCCGGGGGGAGCCCGACTTCAGCCAGGCGGAGCGCCGGCTGCTCGATCTGGTGGCCCCCGACCTCGCCGGCGCGGCGAAGGGCGCGCTCCTGCACGAGGAGATCGACGCGCTGGCCCAGAGCGAGGCCCCCGCTGACGCTCGGACCGGGGCCTTGGTGCTGGACACCTGCGGGTCCCTGGTCGGGCTCGACGCGAGCGCGCGGGAGCTGCTCGCGCGCCGCAACGCCGCGATCGACGCGCTCTGCGCCGACGCGCGCGCGCTGGCAGGCGCCGAGGTCGGCGCGACCTGCGAGCGCTTCCTCCCGGGCGAGGAGGGCTCGCTGCGCTGCCGACTCTCGCGCGGCGCAGGCCAGCCCGCCCAGGTCCTGGTGCTGCTCGAGCTCGTCGAGCCCCCCGGCGACGGGTTCGCGCGCCTCGTCGAACGCGTCCGTCTCAGCCCCCGCGAGCAGCAGGTCGTGCGCCTGGCCCTCTCGGGCTGGGGCAACCACGGGATCGCGCACCAGCTCGAGCTCTCCCCCGGGACGGTGGCGGTCTACCTCCAGCGCGCGTACCGCAAGGCCAAGGTGCGCAACCGCAAAGAGCTGCTGGGCCTCGTCCAGCGCCTCAGCCGCTGAGCAGCGCAGATCTCGCGTTCGTGCGCCCCACCAGGGTTGCAGCTCCTCCAATCAAAGCGCGGTGACCTCGAGCTCCATCCCGGCGGCGCGCAGGCGGCGCGCCAGGGTCTGACCCAGGGCCGTGGCGGGGGTCAGCACCCCGCCGGCGCCGACGCGCTGCGGGAGCGAGTCCTGCTCGAGGGCCAGGCAGATCGCGGACTCGCAGAGCATGCGCACCGTCGCGCGGTTGGCCGGGTCGCCGCTGCCGCGCACGCGGCAGAGCGCCTTGCGCCCGTTCTCGGCCTCGCCGACCAGCCGGACCTGGAACCAGCCCTTGCTCATCAGCTCCTCGCTCGGCCCCGTCCCGGGCGGCGGCGCGAGGCGCTGGGCGAGGGCGCGCAGGGGACTGACGCCCAGCGCGACACCGGCGGCGCGGTCGCCGAGGGGGATCAGG
>CALDQK010000306.1 GCA_937911525.1 uncultured bacterium | reverse complement strand
AAATGCCCCCGGACCTGGGGAGCATGATTCTGACATTGCGCTCTCCTCCCCAGAGTTGACCCTCCTGGGCCAGAGCCAGAGAATCCGCGCCCTATGCAGAGCCCGCCCAAAGTCAGCGCCTTCCAGTCCGTCCCCCGCACCGGCGTGATCTACGTCACGACCGAAGCCGCGGCGCGCGGCTGGAAGCGGGGGGATCCCAGCTGGGCCAACCTCGGCCAGGGCTCCCCCGAGACGGGCGAGCTCCCCGGCGCCCCGCCGCGAGTCACCAAGCTGGACCTGATCAAGCGAGACCACAGCTACGCCCCGGTGGCGGGCGTGTGGGAGCTGCGCGAGGCGGTCGCCGAGCTCTACAACCACCTCTACCGCAAGGGCAAGGCGAGCCAATACACCGCCGAGAACGTGGCGATCTCGGGCGGGGGCCGCGCGGCCCTGACCCGCGCCGTCGCGGCCCTGGGCCCCGTCAACCTGGGCCACTTCCTGCCCGACTACACGGCCTACGAGGAGCTGCTCTCGCTCTTCCGCCGCTTCACGCCGATCCCGATCCTGCTCTCGCGCCGCTCGGGCTACCGCTTCGCGGTGGAGGACCTCCAGCGGGAGATCCTCGGCCGCGGGCTGGGGGCGCTACTGATCAGCAACCCCATGAACCCGACCGGCATGCACCTCTACGGGCCCGAGCTCGAGGCCTGGGTGCGCACGGCCCGCGACCTCGACTGCGCCATGCTGCTGGACGAGTTCTACAGCCACTACACCTGGGGCGAGGGAATGAACGGCCCCGAGAGCGCGGCGCGCTACGTCGAGGACGTCGACCGCGACCCCGTAGTGCTCTTCGACGGGCTGACCAAGAACTGGCGCTACCCCGGCTGGCGCGTGACCTGGACCGTGGGCCCCCGCCACGTGATCGAGGCCGTCAGCAGCGCGGGCTCCTTCCTGGACGGCGGCGGCAACGCGCCGCTCCAGCGGGCCGCGATCCCGCTGCTCCACCCCGAGCGCGTGGCCGAGGAGAGCCAGGCGATCCGCGCCTGCTTCGCCGAGAAGCGCCAGCGCGTGCTCGCGACCCTGCCCGAGATCGGGCTCGAGGTCGACGGCAAAGCCGAGGGCACCTTCTACGCCTGGGCCTCGCTGGCCAAGCTCCCGGCGCCCCTCAACGACGGCATGACCTTCTTCCGCCGCGCGCTGGAGTGGAAGGTGATCGTGGTCCCGGGCGAGTTCTTCGACGTCAACCCGGGCAAGCGTCGCCCCGGCAACCGGGACATGCGCTTCCGCCAGCACGTGCGGATCAGCTACGGACCCTCGCTCGCCACGGTCGAAGAGGGCCTCGAGCGCCTGAAGCGAATGATCCCGCGGATCTAGCTGGGCCTTGGGCAGGGGCGAGGGCGCCCCGCAGGGGCGGCGCTGACGCTCCGCGCCCATGTCCTGGCGCCCTAAGCGCCGCGGGCTTCGTGTCTGGGAGCGGCACGCCGCTCGTGTAGCGTGCGAACGTGGAAACGCTCCGGCTCGCGCTCGTGCTCTCCCTCGGCCTGCTGGTCCCTGTCGCGCAGGGCTGCGCCAGCAGAGAGGCCGAAGAGGAGGTACGGCCCCAGCCCGCGCGCCCCGGTCCCACCCCCCCGGTCCACCCAGCTCGTGCCGCTCGCTCAGCGGCTGCGCCGGCTCCGCGGGCGACGCAGGCGTCCGCGCCGCCCGCTGAGCCGGCTCCCGAGACCCCGACCATTCGCATGCGCGCCCAGGCGCCGCAGCCCGAGCCCGACCCTGGCCAGACCCTGGGGGCCGTCGCGGCGCGCAAGGAGTCGGCCCCCGAGGAGCCTCGCCCCCGCGCTCGGCGCTACCCCTTCCCGCGCGGACCCTGCGGCGAGATCCACCCCTTCCCCTTCGCGCGCTTTGGGAGCCAGCTCCGGCACCACTGCCGGGGAGCGATCCACGTCAGCACGCCGCTCTCGGGTCCCGAGGCGGCGGAGGTGGTCTTCGCCGTCTACGAGCGCTTGCTCGCGGACCTCGGCCAGAGCCCGCTCGCAGCACTCGCCGAGCAGCCCCGCCCGCTCTTCGTCTACCTCTTCCCGACCGCGAGCGAATGCGCCGCCTACCTGAACCGCAGCCGGCCCGAGGGCGGCGCGATCGCGGCTTACCACCCTTCGCTCTCGCGCGTGCTCATTGGCTTCAAGGGCTACGAGGCCTACACCTCGGAGCTGCCCGAGGTCCTCCGCCACGAGCTCGTCCACCACCTCCACGACGGGCGCAGCCGCAACTCGCCTCTCTGGTTGAGCGAGGGGCTGGCCGAGGCCTACGGCGAGTCGCACCCCCACGCGCTGGAGGCGCGTCCTTTGGCCCTCGACCTGGTCGAGCTGCTCACCTGGGGGCAGGGGCAGCACCTGAGCGTGGCCCGCGCCGTCGACCGCTACTTCCAGGCGACCGTCCTGGTGAGGGCCCTCGTGCGCGACCCGCGCACCCGCGAGACCTTCGTCCGCTACGTCCTCGACCCTTGGCCGATCCACGACCTGGACGAGCTGGGCGCGCTGCTCGGGCTCGAGGTCAGCGAGCTCTACGAGGTCTTCGTGCAGGAGTACGCGGCCAGCCAGGATGCCCGGGTCGAGCGAGAGCGAGGGCGCGCGGCGGCGAAGGAGGCGGCCCGCGCCGAGGCGGCCGCGGAGGTCGTCGTGCCCGGGGCGCCGTCCACCGAGCCGCCTGCCGAGCACCCCCCCGAGGCCGGCGCGCAGGGCGGCTTCACCAGCGGCGCCTTCGCGTTCGGGCTCTTGGTGCTCTGCGGGTTGGGAGGGCTAGGGCTGGTGCTCAGCCGGCGGGGGCCAAGGGGGCGAGCTCCCGCGCTGCCCGTCGCGTAAGCGCGATCGCGGCGTCGAGCTCGTCGAGCACCAGGGGTCCGCGCGCGGCTTCGACCTCCTCGCCCAGGCTCGCGAGCTCGGTCCCGAGCGCGATCGCGAGGTCGTGGGCGGCCGGGTCGGTGACCAGGTAGAGGTCTCCGATCAGGAGGGCCCGCTGGGCTTCGGCGAAGAGGCGCTCGGTGAGCCAGGGGCGCGGCGGCAGCTCGAGGGTCGCGGTGGACATGGCGCAGACCCTAGCGAAGCGGAGGTGCTTCGTCAGCAACCAAGTCCGCCGGTAGGATCCGGCATGAAGTTGCCCCTCGCCTTGCTCTCCAGCCTCGCCTCGCTCGTCCTCACGGGCTGCCCGAGCCCGCAGCCCGAGCCGCAGCCCGCGCCCCGCCCCCAGGCGGGCCCGGCGAAGCCCGGGCCCGCGCCGCTGACGCGGGAGGGCGGCACGCTCCGCTTCGACCTGCCCGCGAGCGACAGCTTCCCCACAAATGTGCCGTTCAAGGTGCAT
>CALDQK010000305.1 GCA_937911525.1 uncultured bacterium | reverse complement strand
GTCGAGTTTGTTTTAGCCGGCTCCGGGGGTTCGAATCCCCCTCTCTCCGTCCAAGACGCTGCTCTTCGGAGTAATCTTCGGGTCATCCGCAGGCAGCCTACTGGAACCCAATAGACGGACGCGGGCGCTAGCGATGGCGCCCGTTTTCGTTTGGTTTGCCCCTTTGGGCTTGGTTCTCTTGGCCACCTTTGGCCCAAGTCGCTAGCGACAGTCAGCGGTTACACCGCCTCTCCCCAACCTCTCCCTGAGCGTGGAGAACGAATCCACAGAGCCGGACTGAGTGTGGAAAGTTGCTGATCGGTTGTGTGGATAAAACTGGCTAGCCGCCACTCGCGAGGCGCAGCAAGCGCTCGGTCGCGTAGATCGGAACCTCTGCGCGCAGCGCGAGCGCTATGGCGTCCGAAGGGCGCGCGTCGACGCTCTCCTCAACCCCCTCGCGCGAGAGCACGAGCTTGCTGTAGTAGACGCCGTCGACCAGGTCGTCGAGCAGCACATAGCGCAGCCCCGCCCCGAGGGTCGTGAGCGTCGAGAGCAGCAGGTCGTGAGTCAGCGGCCGCGCCCGCGGACGCTCCTCGAAGGCTTCCTCGAGCGCGGCTGCCTCGAAGGCGCCGATCAGGAACGAGAGCTGGCCGGCGCCTTCGCTCGCGCGCAAGGTCAACGTCTGCTCGTCGGCGCGCTCGTTGACGACCAGCCGCGAGAACTCCATGCGCACCATTCCGACCTCAGTTTCGACCCGGCTGCCGCCGAGTGGTTCTCGCACCTCCACTCGCTGTCGAAGTGCGCAGACGAACTTCCGAACGCTCACCCTGCGGCGCAAGAGAGAGGGCGCAACCCCACTTCGGTCCCATCGCGGCGAGACGTAACGCCGAGATGGTTGTGCTTGCGTTCGTCTTGCGCCAGGGCACGAAACATGCGGGTTTCCGGGTGATGGGGGCTTGCGGAAAGGGGGTGGCACCTGCCCGGGCACCTTGATAACTTTACCGCCTTCGGAGATCGATTCCCCTTCCACCCCAGTCACCCCGCAGCGAGTCCATCCGACTCGCCGAGGCCACTTTCGTCCAATCCAACGAGAGCGACCTGGTCGGGAAGTCCCTCCCCACCCTTGGATAGAGGAGAGCTCGTGTCGGCGATCAACGACGTGCAGACGCAGAGCGAGGCCACCACGGAGCTCAGCGCAGGAATCGGCGCCGAGTCGGCCTTCCGCGACGCACTCGAGCGCATTCGCGCGGAGACCAAGAAGCCGATCTACGAGACCTGGTTCAAGAACCTGAGCCTCGTTGGGATCGACGACGACGTCATTCGGGTCGGCACGCCGAACCAGTTCGTAAAGGAGTGGATCGAGGGCAGCGACCTCATCCACACCCTGGCGCTCGCGCTCCGTCACACCTACGAGCAGGACCTGACCCCCGAGCTCGTGCTGACCGATCAGCCCGAGGACGAGTCCGAGGAGCGCGCCGTCGCGCCGCCCAGCCCGCCCCCGGCGCCTGAGCCCGCCCCCGCCCTCGGCGGTCCACTGCTCGAGCAAGATTCCAGTGTCCAGCTCAAGAATGACTACACGTTTGACAGCTACATCGTCGGCCCCAACAACCGCCTGGCGCACGCCGCCTCGCTGGCCGTAGCCGAGAGCCCGGGCCAGACCTACAACCCGCTCTTCATTCACTCCGCCGTCGGGCTGGGCAAGACTCACCTCCTGCAGGGCGTCTGCCACACGCTCCTCTCGCGGGACGTCGGCCGCCGGACCAAGATCCTCTACCTCTCCTGCGAGGACTTCGTCAACCGCTTCATCGAGGCGGTCAAGGACGGCGAGCTCGAGCAGTTCCGCTACAAGTACCGCAACGTCGACGTGCTCGTGATCGACGACATCCACTTCCTGGCGGACAAGGAGCGGATCCAGGAGGAGTTCTTCCACACCTTCAATACGCTCTACAACGCGCAGAAGCAGATCATCCTCAGCGCCGACTGCGCCCCCTCCGAGATCCCGACCCTCGAGGACCGCTTGGTCAGCCGTTTCAAGTGGGGCCTGGTCGCCCGGATCGATCCGCCCGAGTTCGAGACCCGCGCCGCGATCATCAAGCAGAAGGCCGAGGCCAAGAACTGCCGCCTCGACGACGACGTCGTCAACTTCATGGCGAGCCACATCGACAGCAACATTCGTGAGCTCGAGGGCGCGATCAACCGCCTGGTCGGCACCAGCTCGCTCATGAACCGCCCCGTCGACCTCGCCTTCGCCCAGCAGGTCCTCGCCGATATCGTCGGCAGCGACCTGGCTCGCGTCAGCATGAAGGACATCTGCGACGTCGTGGTCGACCGGCTCAAGGTCAAGCTCTCGGACATGCAGTCCAAGAAGCGGACCAAGCGGGTGACCTTCCCCCGCCAGCTCTGCATGTTCCTGGCGCGTGAGCTGACCGACCTGACCCTCGCCGACATCGGCGCCCACTTCGGCGGCCGGGACCACACCACGGTGATCTACGCGATCGAGCGGATCCAGGAGCGGACCCAGAAGGACCCAGAGGTGGCTCACCTCGTCGAAGAGCTCAAGCGCGACGCGCGCGCCCAGAGCAGCTCCTCTCGTTGAAGCCAGCCCCCGCTTCCCGCTCCCTGACGCCCCGGCCTCGCGGCTGGGGCGTCTTCGTGTACGCCAGCGCCGTGGTGTTCGCGCTGCTTGCTCTGGTCCTCAGCGAGAGCCTCGCCAGCGCCCAGGTCGCCACCCCAGGCGAGCTGGGAGGCCGCAGGAGACCCTCGAGGCGTGGACGTGGACCGGGGGAGGGGTCTCCTCCCTCAGGGTCTCGGCCTGGCGCCCTCCGCGCTCATCGCGCGCCGTCCTGGTCAGGCGAGCGAGTCCTCCCTGACTCTGCAGCTGGTGAGCGGTCGTGCGCCCGCTCGTACACTTCGATGACGAGGCACTTTTCGGGTCAACGTGAGTACACCGTTCATCACGCGTCGATTCCATTTCACTTCGAACGGGAGAAACCAGCCATCTCCTTCAGCAGAACCATCGCGGCCTTTTCGGCGAGCGGGGGAGATTCGCCGGGATGGTTCGCGGCTCTCCTCCTGCGATGGGGAGGCGCATGGAGAACTGGGGCAGTCTTCGACTCGCCCCTCGCGGGCTCTACAGCCAGCCGCCGCTGGCGCCAGACGCCCCAAGCCCTGACGGCGACGGAGGCTAGCCCAGGACCTCCCGCGTCTCTCCCCGAAACCGAAGACACCAAGACGATGAATAGAGATGGATATATCTCTTCGAAGGGGAAGGAAAAGACTACGACGCTGACGCGTGTGGAAGCGGAGAACCATCGCCTCTTCCATGAAGAAAGCCTCGCGTGAGCGCCGCCTGCTTGGCTAGAATCCAAGCGTGCTAGCGGGCAAGCGCCCCGTCGCTCCTCGACCCGTCGAGGGGACCCCCACTACCTGAACGACTACCTAACCCGCCGACCTCTCTTTCGAGAGCCGCGAGGGCCTGATTCGTGTCGGTGCCGACACGTAGGATTTCGATCTTGCTCGCGTAGCGCGAGCGTCTGGAGAGCCATCTCATGAGTGAAAGCGCGACCGTCTCAGAGACCAGTTCTGAGAAGAGCGCCAAGTCGGGCGCTGAGAAGCGGGGAGGCAGCGCTTCGACCTGTCTGCGCTTCCGCGGCGACGCCAAGGAGCTCGCCGAGGCGATCGGGATCGCGGCCTCGGTGGCCCCCAGCAAGAGCCCGCGTCCGGTCCTGCAGAACCTCCTCCTGCACGCCCACGACGGGCTGCTCGAGGCGACCGGCACCGACCTCGAGGTCGCGGTGCGGATCCGCGTCGAGCAAGTCGAGGTGCTCCAGGACGGCCAGGTCCTCGTTAACGCGAGCCGCTTCCAGGGGATCTTGCGCGAGCTGATCGGGGAACAGGTCGAGGTCAGCACGGACGAGCGCGCCGGCTGCACGATCACGACCGGAGACGCCCGCTTCCAGGTCATGGGCGAGGACCCCGAGGACTTCCCCGAGCTCCCCCCCTGGCCCAGCGAGGGCGCCTTCGAGCTGCCCGCCAACCAGCTGCTCGAGATGGTCCGCCGGACCCACTTCGCGACGCACGCCGAGAAGACCCGCTACGCCATGAACGGGATCCTGCTCGACATCAAGGACACGCGCGTCCACCTGGTCGCGACCGACGGCAAGCGGCTGGCTCTCTGCGAGCGCCCGCTCGAGGAAAAGGCCGAGCAGGCGGTCCACGTGGTGGTCCCGACCAAGGGCATGACCCTCCTCGCGAGGATCCTCGGCAGCCACGAAGAGCAGGTCGAGATCTCGGTCGAGGGCTCCCAGATCTACATGAGGACCGCCAGCGCGCTCTTGTCCGCCCGGCTGGTCCAGGGCCACTTCCCTCCCTACGAGGAGGTGCTGCCCAAGGACCACGACAAGATCCTCACGGTCCCCCGCGAGTCCTTCCTCAGCGCCCTGCGTCGCGCGGCGCTGCTGGGCACCAAGGACAGCCAGGCCGTCCGCTTCTGCTTCGCGAAGGAGGGCCTCGAGCTCACCTCGCGCGTGCCCGAGGTCGGCGAGAGCCGGATTCAGTTTCCGATCGACTTCCCCTTCGAGGAGGCGCTCGAGATCGGCTTCAACCCCGGCTACTTCAGCGACGTGCTCAAGGTCCTCGAGACCACCGAGTTCCGGCTCGAGCTCAAGGACGCCCGCAGCGCCGCCGTGGTCCGCGAGGAGAGCGACGATCAGCGCTACGTCTACCTGGTCATGCCGCTGAACCTCGGCGGCTAAGGCTCGGTGCAGGGGCCAAGGAAGGGTAAAGGCCGTCGTCACAGCCTCTCCACAGGTCGTGGAGGGGCTGCTCGTCGCAGCCTAAGTGGTGGCCCACAAAAGGCTTTCGGCAAGGGGCGCGGGGCTGTCTACCCGAGTTTTCCACAGCCGGGCGCAGGCAGGCCGAGGCGGACGGCAGTTCCCGTCGGCGAGGTGATCGCGTCGGTCGTCCGGCCCAAGGGGGAGGGGCGGCACGACAAGCTCTCTCGCCTCGAGGCCGTGTGGAATGAGGCGGTCGGCAAGCGGATCGCCAAGGACACGCGCCTGGTCCAGCTCAAGAACCGCGTCCTCCTCGTCGAGGCCCGCTCTGCCGGGCTGGCGCAAGAGCTCTCGGTCTACATGAAGCAGCGGCTGTTGACCTGCCTGCGCGAGGGCAGCGGGCTAGCCCTCGAGGACCTCCGCTGTCGAGTCGGCGGCTGGAACGAGGGTTAGGGAAATTGGCGCTTCGAAAACACGAAGATCAGCGCTGCGCAGAGCGCAGAAATAGGCGATAATGCCGCTGTTCACAGGAACTTACGAGGGACCTGCATGGTGACGGCAACCACCGACTACACCTCCGAGAACATCGAGATCAAGCAGGGCATCGAGCACGTGCGTGCGCGCCCCGCGATGTACATCGGCGACATCTACGACAAGGGACTCCACCACCTCATCTCCGAGGTCGTGGACAACTCGGTCGACGAGGCCATGGCGGGTCACTGCACCCAGATCGACGTCACGATCTCCGACGACGGCGCGATCTCGATCATGGACAACGGGCGCGGGATTCCGGTCGGGATCCACCCCAAGATGGGCAAGCCGACCGTCGAGGTCTGCCTGACCGAGCTGGGCGCGGGCGGCAAGTTCAGCAAGGACTCCTACAAGGTGTCCGGCGGTCTGCACGGCGTGGGCGTGTCCTGCGTCAACGCGCTGGCGGAGTGGCTCGAGGCCGAGGTCTACCGCGAGGGCAAGACCCACCGGATCCGCTTCGAGCGGGGGGTGACCACCGAGCCCCTCGAGGTCGTGGGCAAGACCGAGCGGCGCGGGACCAAGATCACGTTCCTGCCGGACTCCCAGATCTTCAAGGCCTCGATCGAGTTCAAGTACGCCACGATCGCGGCGCGCCTCAAGGAGCTGGCCTACCTCAACGCCGGCCTCAAGATCGTCTTGACCGACGAGCGGGACGAGGACGAGGTCCGCAGCGAGACCTTCCACTTCCCCGAGGGCATTCGGGACTTCGTCAACGAGCTGGGCGGGAGCGACGAGCTGCTCCTGAGCAAGCCGATCTACCTCAAGGGCACCGAGGACAGCGTCGACTCGGGCGGCCAGGTCGAGGTCGAGATCGCGATCCAGTACAACGACACCTACAGCCCGACGATCGTCAGCTACACCAACAACATCAACACGATCGAAGGCGGGACCCACCTCACCGGCTTCCGCACGGCGCTGACGAGCACGCTCAACACCTGGATCAAGGACAACCCGGACCAGGCCCGCATGAAGGAGAGCGAGCGGCCCAGCGGTGACGACTACCGCGAGGGCCTCGTGGCGGTCGTCTCGGTCAAGGTCCCCGAGCCCCAGTTCGAGGGCCAGACCAAGACCAAGCTCGGCAACTCCGACGTGGCGGGCATCGTGCAGGCCGTCCTCGGCTCCTACCTCAAGAACTGGTGCGAGCAGAACCCCGGCCTGACGAAGAAGATCGTCAGGAAGGCCGCGGAGGCGCGCAAGGTCCGCCTGGCCGCCAAGAAGGCCAAGGACATGGCCCGCAAGCGCAAGGACGTGCTGACGGGCGGCGGAATCCCCAAGCTCAAGGACTGCGAGTCGCGCAACCCCGAGGAGTGCGAGATCTACCTGGTCGAGGGTGACTCTGCAGGCGGGACCGCGGGTGAGGCCCGGGACACCATGACGCAGGCCATCTTGCCGCTGCGCGGCAAGATCCTGAACGTGTGGAAGGCCACCCATGACCGGATGCTGAATCACAACGAGATCAGCACGATCATTCAGGCCCTCGGCACCTCGATCCTGGACGACTTCAACATCGAGCGGCTGAAGTACCACAAGGTCGTGATCATGTGCGACGCGGATGTCGACGGCAGTCACATCCGGACCCTGATCCTGACCTTCTTCTTCCGCCAAATGCCCGAGCTGATCGAGCAGGGCAAGATCTACGTCGCTCAGCCGCCGCTCTTCAAGATCACCTACAAGGGGGTCAAGGAGGAGTACGTCGACGACAAGGGCAAGACGCGCAAGAAGGACAAGGAGGAGTACTTCCTCAACGACTCCACCTTCCAGACCGCCATGCTCCGCCTCGGCCTCGACGGCACCGAGCTCAAGCGCCTCGTCGGCCAGGACAACCTGCTCGAGGGCGAGGGCCTGGCGAGCTTCGCGGAGGTCATGGAGGCCGTGGTCAAGGCGCGCGACGAGGTCGCCAAGAAGCTGCGCTCGTCCAAGGGCACCAACGCCCGCCTGAGCCGCAACGACCTGCTCCGCCGCTACCTGAGCCGCAGCAAGGAGGGCAAGCTCCCCTACGCGCGGATCCAGGCCAGCGGCAAGAAGGCGCCCGCGGTCTACAGCGAGCAGCAGCTCGAGGACTGGCTGCGCGCGGCCCTCGAGGCCGAGCCCGAGCTGAAGGTGTGGCGTCAGGGCGAGCCCCTCTCCGAGCGGGCCACCTCCGACGTCCAGATCACCCTGTTCCGCAAGCCGAAGAAGGCCCTCGAGAAGGCCCTCGAGACGCTGACCAGCATGGGGCTGACCTTCGAGGACCTGCTGCCGCCGATCGTCGAGCAGGGCGGCGAGAAGCCCGACCCGGCCTTCCGCCTCGTGCGCGGCAAGGACGAGCTCGGCGTCGACGGCTTGATCGAGCTGACCAAGCGCCTGCGCGACATGGCCGCCAAGAGCGTCGACGTGCAGCGCTACAAGGGCCTGGGCGAAATGGACGCCGACGAGCTCGAGGAGACCACCATGGACCCCGCCAAGCGGATCCTGAAGCTGGTCACCATGGAGAGCACCGCCCAGGCGAACGAGATCTTCAGCAAGCTCATGGGCAGCAAGGTCGAGCCCCGCCGCGAGTTCATCGAGCGCCACGCCCTCGACGTCCGCGACCTCGACGCGTGATTCTGGGGGGGCTGCGCCCCCCCAGACCCCCCATCTTTGGGCCCGCGAAAGCACCAGGGGCTGGTGCTGCGGGAGGTGTGAGCTTCCACGCCTTGAGACTGGTTGCACACCAGCCCCTTACGCTTTCGCTCTGAGGTGTGTATGGGGAGCCCCCTGCGCGAGGGGCTGGAGCCCTCGCTCAACCTGGGCGCGGTCGCCGGACTGCTCCTGCTGCGCCAGCCGCGATAGCCCTTTCGCTTTGCGACAGCCTCCCCCCCCATCTTGGGCTCGGAAATCGATGGCGGGTTCGCGCTGCAAGAGGTGTGACCTTCCACGCCTTGAAACTCTGAGCGCACGAACGCGCTCACCATTCCCTCTGATGCATGAGCCTCGAGCGCCCGAACCGGGCGGTTGCATGTTGGCTGCCCTTTGCGACCCCCACTCTGGGTTCAGGAATCGGTGGCGCGTTCGCGCTGCGAAAGACCGCCCCGACCGGCGTGGTTGCCCCTTCGTCCGCGCTCCGGCCGGAAGACCGGGGCGTCTCCATGTACGGGCGATTCCATCGATCTCGCCTCGGGATCGCCGCTGTGCTTTCTCCTGCCGACTTCCTGTTTTCTTAGCTTCCTGTTTTCCCCGTTTATCCGCCCCGCGTTGGCGCCCTCGCCGCAGCGACAGCTCCCTTCTCGCCTCGTTTCTTCGCCACGCGTTGGCGCCCTCGCGGCAGCGACAGCTCCCCTTCTCGCCTCGTTTCTTCGCCACGCGTTGGCGCCCTCGCGGCAGCGACAGCTCCCCTTCTCGCCCCGTTCATCCGCCCCGCGCTGGCGCCCTCGCGGCAGCGACAGCTCCCCTTCTCGCTTCGTTCCTTCGCCCCGCGTTGGCGCCCTCGCGGCAGCGACAGCTCCCCTTCTCGCTTCCAAGGGTGAGCCAAGCCAGCTTGAGGCGTCTATGCTCCTATGGTGGCTGGGACGGACTCTTCGCAGCGCTTCTTGAGCCTCGTAGCCGAGCTGGGCGTCGTGCCCGCGGACGAGCTAGCGCGGGTGCAGGAGGCTCAGGCCGAGCGGCCGCGGGACGTCGCTTGGCTCTCGCAGCAGCTGCTCAAGCGGACGGAGCTGACGCCCAAGCAGGTCGCGCAGATCCAGCAGGCGCTGCGGGAGTCGCGCGAGGGGCCGGCGCTGCCCAAGGAGGAGCGGCGCGCCGAGGCGGAGACGCTCGTCATGGCCGAGCGGGCCGAGGCTGGGTCGGGCTCGGGCGGGGGGATCGAGACGCAGCTCGTGGCGGCGGCGGCGGCCGCTGCTGCCGAAGAGAGTGCGGACGAGCCCCTCGGGACGGAGCGAGCGGAGACCCGCGAGGCCAAGGCCAAGACGGACCGGCGCGAGGCGGTGACCCAGGAGCTGCGCCGGACGCGGCCCGAGCCTGGGCAGGTGATCCGCGGGCGCTTCGAGCTCCAGGCCGAGCTGGGGCGCGGTGCGCAGGGGCTGGTGTATCGGGCCTGGGACCGGCGGCTGGAGCGGGACGTCGCGATCAAGCTCTTGCGAGCCGACGCGCCGGGGCAGGCGCAGGCGCGCTTCGAGCGGGAGGCGCGCCTGGTCGGGCAGCTGGGGCACCCCGGGATCGTGAAGGTCTACGACGCCGGCGACGAAGGCGGGCTGCTCTACTTCGCCATGGAGCTGGTCGAGGGCTGCTCGCTCGAGGACCTGCTCGAGGCGGAGGGGGCGCTCGGGATCGAGCGCGCGACGCGGATCGTGGAGCAGGTCGCGCGAGGCATGCACCACGCGCACGAGGCTGGGCTCGTGCACCGCGACCTCAAGCCGGGCAACGTGCTCCTCGATCGGGAGGAGACGGCCAAGGTCGCTGACTTCGGCTTGGTGACCCTGGCGGAGGGGACGCGGCTGACCGTGACCCGCGGGGTCGTGGGGACGCCGGTCTACATGGCACCCGAGCAGGCCGAGGGGCAGCAGATCGACCGGCGCGCGGACGTCTACTCGCTCGGGGCCGTGCTCTACGAGTGCCTGGTGGGGCAGCCGCCCTTCAGCGGGGCGACTCCGCTGGAGATCTTCCGCCGGATCGTGCGGGAGGACCCGCGGCCGCTGCGGCGGATCCGGCCCGAGGTCCCCGAGCTGGTCGAGGCGGTGTGCCTGCGGGCGCTCGAGAAGGACCCGCGCGCGCGCTATCCGACGGCGCTCGCCTTCTCGCTCGATCTGCGCCGCGCGCTGGGGGGACAGCGCCTCGCCCCCCAGCACGTGCCTCGTCTGCGCGGAAAGGCCGAGCGGGCGGCGCGAACGCACCCGCTCGCGCTGGGCCTGCTCCTGGGAGGAGGGCTGGGGCTGCTGGCGGGCCTGGGCGTGGCCCGGGCGACTCGCGTCGAGCCGCAGGCCCTGGCGCTCCCCGCGCCGACGATCCCTCAGCCCAGCCGGGAGGAGCTCGAGGCCGCCGCCGCCGGGCGTCGCTCTCGCCTGGCCCTGGCCCGCGCCGAGCTGGCGCGCGGCATGGAAGGCGCGGCCGTCGACTGGCTGCGGACCCTGGAGGGGAGCGCGGGCCTCGACGCCGCCGGGCGCGCCGAGCTGGCTCGGGCTCGCGGGCTCGAGGCCCTGGCCGAGCTGGGGCGGAACCGACTCGGCGCAGCGCGGCGCTGCCTGTCGGAGGGCATGTCCCTGGCCTACGGCGGAGATCCGCTGATCCAGGTCGCGACCGCGACGCTGCGCGGCAGGACGGGCGACCTGAGCGGGGCGCTCGAGGACCTGGACTACGTGCTCAGCTTCCACCCGCGCCTCCCCATGGCCCACCTGCAGCGGGCCTACGTGCTGGCGCAGCTCGAGCAGGGGGGAGAGGCGCTCCTGGCCGCGGAGCGAGCGGTGGAGCTGAGCGAACCGAAGCCCTGGCCGGTGGCGCAGCTCGCGCTGGCGTGTTTCCTCGAGCGCGAGGGCAAGCTCCAGGACGCGGTGTGGGCGCTCGAGCTGCTGATTCAGCGCCTCAAGCGTCAGGACCACCTGGCGCGGATCGACCCCAGCCTGCAGGGCCGCGCGCGGCTGGAGGCCCTGGCTGGGTGCTTGCCCGCGAGCCTGCGGGCCAGCGTGCAGCGGGCCCTGGACCCAGCGACCTGGGAGGCGCCGGCTGAGGTGATCCCGCCGGACGTGGCGCCAGTCGTGAGCGGCGGCGTGGCGCCGCAGGGCAGCTAGCAGGCGGCCGCGAGGCGCTCCTCCAGCTGGATCACGGCGGCTCTCCAGGCCGTGTCGATCAAGCGCTTGCTGCGGACGTGCTCGCGCTGCTCGCTCCAGGGCTCCTCGAGGCCCACCAACAGCACCCCCTGACCCGCGACGGAGAGGCTGGCCGTGTGGAGGCTCAGGCCCGCGGGGGTGTCCCAGCGCTGGGTCAGGGGCAGGTCCCCTTGCGCGGGAGCCTGCTCGGGGCGATCTGCGCTGCCGAAGAGGGGTCGCGCTCGCTCGGGCGAGCAGCTGGCGGCGCGGAGCGCGCCGCCCGGCTCGCCGCAGGCCAGCATGGACCAGCCGTCCCGGCTGGCGCGCGTCCGCAGCAAGTGACTGAGCGAGCGAGCGGGGTTGGTGCGCGGGTCGCGCCGCCGCTCTCTAAAGGGTTGGGGCATGGGTTCTTCTCTCTCTTTGGGCGCTTCCTCCACGAAAGGCGTGCCACAGAGGCGCGCTGTCCCAAGTCCCGCTTCGTGGTCCGAGCCCCTCGCGGCACCCTTCAGAAGTGACCGCCAGCCGTCAGCTGGCGCTATCGGGACAGGCGTGAATCCCGGGAGGGGCGACAGACCGGGGTGTTAGGCTCTGGGCCGCTTTGGAGGCGGCATGCGGCAGTACCTCGACCTCTTGCAGGAGCTGCTCGACCACGGAGTCGAGAAGCAGGATCGGACCGGGACGGGGACCTTGAGCCTGTTCGGGCGTCAGGTCCGCTACGACCTGCGCCAGGGCTTCCCCCTCGTGACCACCAAGAAGGTCCACCTCAAGTCGGTGATCGCGGAGCTGCTGTGGTTCGTGGCGGGTGACACCAACGCAAACACCCTCCAGGAGCAGGGGGTGCGGATCTGGAACGAATGGGCGGACGAGCAAGGCGAGCTCGGCCCGGTCTACGGCCACCAGTGGCGGTCCTGGCCCGACGGCGAGGGCGGCACGATCGATCAGCTCGCGCAGGTGATCGAGCAGATCAAGACCAACCCCGACTCGCGCCGCCTGATCGTGAGCGCCTGGAACGTGGCGGACCTGCCGCGCATGGCGCTCCCGCCCTGCCACCTCCTGTTCCAGTTCTACGTCGCCGAGGGGCGCCTCAGCTGCCAGCTCTACCAGCGCAGCGCGGACGTGTTCCTCGGCGTGCCCTTCAACATCGCCAGCTACGCGCTCCTGACCCACATGGTCGCGCAGGTGTGCGGGCTGGAGGTCGGCGACTTCGTCCACACCTTCGGCGACGTCCACCTCTACACCAACCACGTCGAGCAGGCGCAGCTCCAGCTCAGCCGGGAGCCGCGCGCGCTGCCAACCCTCTGGCTCGACCCCGCGATCGACGACCTCTTCGCCTTCCGCCCCGAGCACGTGCGCGTCGAGGGCTACCAGCCCCACCCGCGGATCCGCGCGCAGGTCGCTGTCTGAGCGCGCTCCGGCGGGTCCCGTTGCTGGGGGCGCTCCTGCTCCTGGCGGGCTGCAGCTCGGTCTCGATCAAGGAGCACGAGCTCGCGCCGGGAGAGGCGCCGCACCTGGCGCTCAAGGCCTTCTGGCGGCCGACCCCCGGCGAGCCCCTCCTCGTGGGTGGTCTGCGCTGCCGCCTCAGCCACCTCGACCCCAAGGCCGGCGAGCCGCGCGAGGCGGTGACCAAGGCGGGCCAGCCGCTGCGCTTCCTCGACCTCGCGCCTGGGGGCTACTCGCTCGAGATCGAGACGCTCGCGCGCTGGAAGAAGGGCTTCGTGCTCGACGCCGGGCGCCGGGTCACGATCCGCCTCGACCTCGAGGCGCTCGCGCGCGAAGAGCGCGGGGAGGTGGGGCCCGTCCACGTGCTGCGGGAGGGCGCGCGCTACACGCTGCTGGGGCTCGCGCTGGGGACCTTTCTGGTGATCGACTCCTCGCTCGACGACGACGAGGACGAAGAGGACTACCGCCAGGACCCCGAGCGCTGGTCCGAGCGCCCCGGCGACCCCCGCAGGAGCCCCCGGTGAGCGAGGAGCGCGAGGAGGTCGTGCTGGTCGCGGCGGCCGCCGAGAACGGCACGATCGGCCGCGAGGGCGGGCTGCCCTGGCACCTGCCGAGCGACCTCGCGCACTTCAAGCGCCTGACCAAGGGCCACCCCATGCTCATGGGTCGCAAGACCTGGGAGTCGATCGGGAAGCGCCCGCTGCCCAAGCGCCCGACCGTGGTCGTGACCCGCGACGCGAGCTACGAGGTGCCCGCGGGGGTCGGGCGCGCGGGCGGCGTCCCCGAGGCGATCGCCCTCGCGCGCGGCATGGGCGTGGGGCCCGTGTTCGTGGCCGGCGGCGAGGGGATCTACCGCGCGGCGCTGCCCCTCGCGACGCGGGTCGAGCTGACGCGCGTCCACGCCGAGGTCGAGGGGGACGCGCGCTTCCCGCTCGAGGCCCTGGCCGAGGGCTGGGAGCGCGTCTCCTGCGAGCGCCACGAGCCCGACGAGCGACACGCCTACGCGTACAGCTTCGAGCGCTACACTCCGCGGCGGTGAACCAGCCCCAGCGCGAACCAGACGAGCGGGCGCCAGCTCCCGAGGAACCCGAGGCCCGGGATCCCGTCGAGCTGAGCGGCGAGCTGAACGCCCCCCCGGGCGACGACCTGCGCGACTGGCTGCTGGACCTCGAGCGCTGGGGTGACGAGGCCTGCGTGGTCGCGGCCCTCGGCGCCGGGCGCCTCCTGGGCGAGCGCGGCGTGCGCGGGCCGGAGGTCCCGACGCCCGAGGCCCTGGCCGCCGCCGAGTTCCTGCTGCGCTTCCCCTCGCGGGACGCCGAGCGGGAGGCGCACAAGGTGTGGCTGGGTGAGGTCGGCTCGGGGGCCCAGGTCGAGTGGGCCGAGGTCGCCGCCGAGGTCGGCTGGCGCGCCCAGCACGAGCTCGGGCTCGAGGCGACCTGGGAGCGACTGCGCGCGGTCCTGCGCGCCTGGATCGAGCGAAGGAGTGAGTCATGAGCGACGCCGCCCCCAACAGCACCCCGCCGGCCCCGCCCGCGGGCGCCAAGGCCCAACCCTCGCAGCGCAAGCTCTTCTGGCTGAAGGTCGCGCTCTTGCTCGGGCTGCTCGGGCTGCTGGTGTTCGGGATCGCCTCGATCGAGCTCGAGCCCAACCTGAGCCACCTCGACGTGACCCTCCTGACCGGCAGCGAGCGCGGGCACTACCGCGCGATCGGTGACCGGCTCTCGGGGGTCGCCAAGGAGCAGAAGGGCACCCTGCGGGTGACCTCGACCCAGGGCACGATCGAGAACGTCGAGCGCCTGGTGACCCACGCCAAGTCGCCGACCGTGCAGTTCGCCCTGGCGCAGGACGGCTTGGCCTGGAGCGAAGAGCAGCGCAAGACCCTGCGCCTGATCGCGCGCCTGCCTTCGCGCGAGACGGTGTTCTTCATTGCCCACAAGGAGCGCGCGCCGCAGCTGCGCCGCCTGGCGGACCTCGAGGGCAAGACGATCGGGATCGGGCCCGCGGGGAGCGGCACGGCCCAGCTGGCGGGGCAGGTCTACTCGGGCGCGGGGCTCGAGTCGCTGAAGCCCAAGCTGGTGCGGCTGCCCCTCGATCAGCAGCTGGCCCAGCTCAAGGAGCAGAAGCTCGACCTCGGCGTGTTCGTGATGTTCGAGGACGCGCCCCTGGTCCGCGACGCGCTGCGGGGCGAGGACCTGGTCATGATCAGCTTCCCCGAGCTGGCGGCCCTGGCCGGGCGCGAGTCCTTCCTCCGCCTGGGCGAGATCCCCCTCGGCCACTACGACCCGGTCGCGGACAAGCCCGCTCAGGCGACGCCGGTGCTGCAGGTCGACACCCTCGTGCTCGGCGACGGGAGCGCCAGCCACTCGGACACGGTCGCGCTCCTGCGCCTGCTCGAGGAGACCTACCCCGGCTTCGTGCG
>CALDQK010000304.1 GCA_937911525.1 uncultured bacterium | reverse complement strand
GCTCCCCCGCGCGCAGGGCCCGGTCGCTCGGCTCGTCGGCCGCGGGGGCGCCGAGCTGAACCAGGGCCGCGCTGGCAGCCGCCCGCGCGCTGGCCTCGACCCCGGGCTGGGCGCTCGCCGGACCGACGCGCTCGAGCTCGAGGGGCCGACCCGGCGTCCACTCGCCCGAGCCTCGCAAGGCGCTGGCCTCGGGAGCCAAGAGTCCCTCGTCCCCGGGCGCAGGCAAGCTCGGGTCGACCCAGAGCTGCCGCTCCCCGCAGCGCACGCGGACCCGGTGTTCGCCGGCGGCTCCCTCGCGCAGCACGAGCTCGACGCGCTCGGGTCCGTGGGGGACGAGCGCGCCGTCGAGCAGGAGCAGGAGGGGAGAGCGAACGCGGATCACGCTTGCGACGTTACCCGACGGGGTGCGCAGGGCTTAGGTCCGCCGTGTGTCAAGTTCCCGGCTGGTCAGGCGCTCCCCCGCTCAGCCGCTCGCTGATCCGCTGGATCAGGACGTAGAAGGCCGGCACGAAGAACACGGCCAGGAAGGTCGAGGCCAGCATTCCGCCGATCACGCCGGTGCCGATCGAGCGCCGCCCGCCGGCGCCCGCGCCCTGCGCGATCGCGAGCGGCACCACGCCGAGCACGAAGGCCAGCGAGGTCATCACGATCGGGCGGAAGCGGAGGCGGGCCGCCTGGATCGCGGCGTCGACGACCGCCACGCCCTGGGCGCGCAGCTCGGCGCAGAACTCCACGATCAGGATCGCGTTCTTGGCCGCCAGCCCGACCAGGACCAGCAGGCCGACCTGGAAGTAGATGTCCTGGGCGTAGCCGCGCGCCAGGACCGCGGCCAGCGCGCCCAGGATCGCGATCGGGATCCCCAGCAGGACCGCCAGGGGCAGCGACCAGCGCTCGTACTGCGCGGCCAGGATCAGGAACACGATCAAGAGCCCGAAGCCGAGCACGATCGGCGCCTGGTTGCCCGCCTTGATCTCCTGGTACGAGGCGCCGCTGAACTCGATCGCGTAGCCCTGGGGCAGGGTCTCGCTCGCGACCTCTTGGACCAGCTCGATCGCCGCGCCGCTGGACATGCCCTCGGCGGGGGCGCCGGTCACCTCGACGGCGGGGTAGCCGTTGAAGCGCGGCAGGAGGTTGGGCCCGACCCGCAGCTCGGGGGTCAGGATCGCTGAGAGGGGGACCATGCTGCCCACGTCCGAGCGGGCGTAGATCCGCCCCACGTCGCGCGGGCTGGTGCGGAAGCGCGGCTCGGCCTGGGCCATGACCCGCCAGATTCGCCCGAAGCGGTTGAAGTCGTTCACGTAGAGCGAGCCGTAGTAGGCCTGCAGGGGCTCGAACACCGAGGCCAGCTGGACGCCGAGGATCTGCGCCTTCTCGCGGTCGAGGTCGAGGAACATCTGCGGCGAGGCGACGCGCATCGTCGAGTTCAGGCCCAAGAGGCCGCGCTTGGTCAGCTCGGCCTGGAAGGCCTGCACCGCCTGCGCCAGCTCGGTCGGCGTCCCGCCGCCGCGCTGCTCGACCTGGACGGTGAAGCCAGCGCGCTGGCCCAGCCCGCGGATCGGCGGCGGGTTGATCGTGAGCACCAGGCCGTCGTCCACGATCCCGAACAGGGCCTTGCCCGCCGCGATCACGTCGCTGGCGGCCATGCCCGGGCCCTTGCGCGCGGAGAAGGGCTTGAGCGGGAGGAACATCACCCCCGCGTTGGAGCTGGCCGCGCCGCCGGCCAAGATGTCGTAGCCGCCCAGGGTGACCACGTTCCCGACCGCGGGGTGCTTGCTGTAGAACTCCTCGGCCTTGGCCAGCACGGCCTGGGTCCGGTCGAGGGAGGCGCCGTCGGGGAGCAGCACGACGCCGATCGCGTAGCCCTGGTCCTCCGTCGGGAGGAAGCCGCCGGGCACCGCCTGCTGCAGGCGCCAGGTGCCCCAGCAGAGCGCTCCGAACAGGACCAGCGTGACCGCCAGCAGCTTGATCCCGGTCCGCACGCCCGCCACGTAGCCCTCGGTCAGCCAGCCGAAGGCGCGGTCGAAGCCGCGGAAGAGCACGTTCTTCTCCCCGTGGCTGGGCCTGAGCAGCAGCCGGCAGAGAGCGGGGCTGAGCGTGAGGGCCACGAAGCCCGAGATCCCGACCGAGACCGCGATCGTGATCGCGAACTGCCGGTAGAGCTGGCCCGTCAGGCCGCCCAGGAAGGCGACCGGCACGAACACCGCCGAGAGCACGAGCACGATCGCGATCACGGGGCCGGTCACCTGCTCCATGGCCTTGATCGTGGCTTCGGCGACCGCCAGGCCCTCCTCGTGCATCAGGCGCTCGACGTTCTCGACCACGATGATCGCGTCGTCGACCACGATCCCGATCGCGAGCACCAGCCCGAACAGGGTCAGGGTGTTGATCGAGAAGCCCAGCGCCAGCATGCCCGCGAAGGTGCCGATCACGGCCACGGGCACGGCCAGGAGCGGGATCAAGGTCGCGCGCCAGGACTGGAGGAACACGAACACGATCAGGATCACGAGCACCACCGCCTCGAGCAGGGTGGTCACGACCTCGCTGACCGAGTCGCGCACGAAGAGGGTCGTGTCGTAGGGGATCCGCCAGCTCATGCCCTCGGGGAAGCCCGCCTGCGAGCGGGCCATCTCGGCCCGGACCCCGTCCATGGTCTCGAGCGCGTTGGCGCCGGTCTGGAGCGTGATCAGCATCAGCGTCGTCGGCTCGCCGTTGAGCCGCCCGAGCAGGTTGTAGCCCTGCGCGCCGAGCTCGACCCGCGCCACGTCCCCGAGGCGCAGGCGCGCGCCGTTGGGCTCGGCCCGCAGCACGATCTGCTCGAACTGCTCGGGCGTCTCGAGCCGGCCGCGCGTCAGCAGCGGCAGTCGCAGCTCGACCTTGCCCTCGACGGGCCGCTGACCCAGCGCGCCGGCGGGGAACACGGCGTTCTGGTCGCGCAGCTTGCGCGTCACGTCGCTGACCGTCAGCCCGCGCGCGGTCAGCTTGTCGGGGTCGAGCCAGATCCGCATCGCGTAGTCGCGCGAGCCGAACACGGTCGCGTCGCCGACCCCGTCGACCCGCTTCAGCCGGTCGACCATGTTGATCTTGGCGTAGTTGGCCAGGAACACGTCGTCGTGGCGCTGGTCCGTCGACTCGAGCGCGACCACGCCCAGGATGTTGCTCGAGACCTTGACGACCGAGATCCCCTGGCGGACGACCTCCTGGGGGAGCGTGGGCTCGGCGATCGAGAGCCGGTTCTGGACCTCGATCGCGGCCAGGTCCTGGTCGGTGCCGATCTCGAAGGTGACGGTGATCTTGCAGGACCCGTCGTTGCTGTTCATCGACTGGTAGTAGAGGAGGCCCTCGGCCCCGGCGAGCTGCTGCTCGATCGGCGTCGCGACCGACTCGGCCACGGTCTGGGCGTCGGCGCCGGGGTAGCTGGCGCGGATCTCCACGGTGGGCGGCGTGATCTCCGGGTAGCGGTCGATCGGCAGGATCGCGATCGAGACCGCCCCCGCGATCACGAAGAGCAGCGAGGCCACGACGGAGAGGATCGGGCGCTGAATGAAGAAGCGCGAGATCACCGCGCGCTCCCGCTCTGGACCGGCGCCGCCCCAGCCGGGGCCGCCGCTCCAGCCTCCGCCGGCGCCTCGCTCGGGGCGACCTTGGCGCCGGGGCGGAGGGTCATCAGCCGGTTGGTGATCACGCGCTCGCCGGGCTCGAGGCCCTGGGTCACGACCCACTCGCCCTCGCCGAGCCAGTCGGCGAGCTGCACCTCACGGACCTCCACGGTCGAGTCCTTGCCGACGACGTAGACGCTGGCCCCGGTCGGCGAGTGGAGCACCGCGCGCTGCGGGACGCGCAGCACCCCGAGCCGGACCAGGCCCTTGACGGTCACGGTCACGAACTGACCCGGCCGCAGGGTGTGACCCGGGTTGGGGACCACCCCCCGGAAGGTCCGGGTCGCGGTCGCCGCGTTCAGCTCGGGGTCGCTGTAGTCGACGCGCCCCTCGTGGGGGTGCGCGCGTCCGTCGGAGAGGCTGACGCCGAGCCGGAGCTGGTCGTAGTCGGGCATTCTCAGCTTGCCCGCGGCGGCCAGGGACTCGAGCTCGAGCATGATCTGCTCGGTGACCGAGAAGTGGACGTGGATCGGGTCGACCTGACGCACGACCGCCAGCAGGTCGCTCGCGGTCACGTAGGAGCCGGCGTCGACCTCGGCCTCGCCGATCCGCCCCGCGATCGGGGAGTCGATCGCGGCGTAGTCGAGGTCGAGCTCGGTGGCCTCGATCTCGGCCTGGTGCAGCGCGACCTCCGCGGCGGCCACCAGCTGCTCCTTCTCCCACTCCTCGACCTCGCCGGTCGTGACGGCGCGCTTGGCGCTCAGCTCGCGAAAGCGCTCGAGCTGCTTGCTGGCGCGGTCGCGCTGCGCCTCGGCCCCAGCCAGGCGCGCGCGGTGCACGGCCAGCTCGCGCTGGAAGGGGCGAGGGTCGATCTGGAACAGGAGCTGACCCGCCGCGACCACGCCGCCCTCGGTGAAGCCGCGCTCCTGCAGGTAGCCGGCGACCCGCGAGCGGACCTGGACCACGTGCGAGGCGTTGGTGCGGGCCAGGACGCTCGGCTCGTAGGGCACGTCCTCGGGGCGCAGGGTCCGCACCAGCACGGGCATCGCGGGCGCCTCCGCGGCTCCGCCGGCCGCCTGCCCAGCGGGCTTCTCGTCGCCGCTCTTGGCGTAGACGCCCAGGGCGGCCCCGGTGCCGAGGAGGAGCAGGACGGCGGCGAGGCGGGTCGCGCGGCCGCCGCCCCGCGAGGGGGCCTGGCTCGGCGAGTCGGGGGGGCTCGCCTCGGGCGTGGCCGGTGCCTCGGAGGGGGTGGCGGTGGGGTGCGACTCGGTGCTCATGCGGAGGGGCTCCAGCGAAGCAGGGGAGGGGTGGGGAGAGGCGGAGTCCTGGTGGCTCACGGGGTCCGGCCCGCCAGCTCGAGGGCTGGCGCGGAGCGGCGGAAGTCGCCCGCGGCGAGGCGGATCCGCAGCGCGGCGAGCTTGCGCCCCAGGCGGGCCCGCTCGAGGTTGCGGCCCGCGTCCTCGCGGGTTCGGCGCGCGTCGAGGACCTCGAGGTTGGTCGCGTCACCGCTGGTCTGGCGGCTCTCGATCACTTCATAGGCCGCGGCGGCGGCCTCGGCGCGCGCCCGAAAGGAGAACAGGGCCCGGTCGAGGGAGCGGAAGGCCAAGGCGGCCTCCTCGACCTCGACCTCGACCGCGCGCTCGAGCTCGCGCAGCTCGAGCTGGCGGGCTCGGATCGCTGCCGCCGCGCGCGCCACGCGGGCCTCGCGCCCGCCGCCGTCGAACACGGTCCAGCTGAGGTCGATCCCGAGCGTCCAGTCCAGCTGGCGGTTGAAGCCCTCCTCGGACTCGGTCAGGTGGTCGAACACGAGGTCCACCCGCGGCAGGTAGGCGCTCAGGGCTTGGTCCTTGCTCGCCTCGGCCTCCGCGATCGCGGTCCGGGCCGCGGCGAGGTCGTAGCGCTGGGCCAGGGCCCGGTCGACCAGGCGCGGGAGGGCGTCGGGGCTGGCGCTGACCTGGTAGGTGTCCCGCAGGGGCGGCAGGGTCTGGCGACCGAGCTTGGAGCGCAGGCGCGCCTTGGCGCGGTCGCGCTCGGCGGCGGTCTGAATCCGGCGCGCCTCGGCCTCGGCCAGGCTGGCCTTCGCCAGCAGGACCGAGTCCTCCCGGGCCAGGCCCAGCTCGGCCCGCGCCTCGAGCACCCGCACCGACTCCTGCGCGCTGGCGGCCGTGGCCGCGATCGCGACCAGGTCGGCCTCGAGGCTGAGGATCTCGTAGAAGTCGCTCGCCACGCCGAAGAGCACCTGGTCGCGCTCGGCGCGCAGGTTGAGCGCCTCGATCTGGCGGGTCTCGGCGAGCACCGAGAGGCGCGGCAGGATCGTGGGGTCGAACACCGCCTGGCGCACGCGCACGCCGTAGCTGGTCCGCTCGCTCGGCTGGAAGGAGCCGCCGCCGCCCAGCGCGATCGAGTTGCTGTCCTTGGTGTGGCGCCCGTAGAGAGCGACCTGGGGCAGCACCGTCGCGATCGCCTCGCGGCGCTGCATGTCGACGTCGAACACCCGCTCGGCCCGCAGCCCGAGCCGCTCCGAGGTCGCGAGCGCGAGCCGGAAGCAGTCGCTCAAGGTCAGGCCCGCGTCCCCCTGCTCGGCGCGGAGCGCCTTGGCCTCCCGCTCGAGGCGCTGGCCGAGGGCCGCGGCCGCCTCGGGCTCTCGCTCTTCGCCGCCGAGGTCGCTCGCGACCTCGGCCTGGCGAACCTCGCGGCTGGCCTCGGCGGTGTAGGCCGCGCAGCCGCTCGCGAGCAGGGTCGTCAGCAGAAGGGTAGGTCTCATGCGCGCAGGCCTCCGGAGAAGATCGCGGCGAAGGTGCGGATCAGCTCGGGCTCGTCGCCGGGGAGCCAGCGCCCGCGGTCGAAGACGTGCAGCCCGATGGCGTAGTGCCAGGTCATGCTCAGGAAGGAGGCCGCGCACATGCGGGGGTCGAGGTCGTCTCGCAGCTCGCCGAGGTCGCGCCGACGAGAGAAGTAGCCCGCCAGCGCCCCGAGGGACTGGCCAGCGCGCACGTCGAGGAAGAGGGCGGCGACCTCGCTCTGATCCAGCTCGCTGTGGTAGAGCAGGCGGACGAAGTCGGGCTCGCCCTTGGTCTGGGCGAAGATCCGCTCGGCGATGTCGGTCAGGACCGCCTCGAGCTCGCGCGGGTCCTCGGCGTCGAGCTCGAGCGGGTCCCAGGAGCGGAGCATCGCCTCGACGATGGCCTGGTAGAGCCCCTGCTTGTTCTTGAACAGCTTGTAGATCAGCGCCTCGCTGACCCCGCACTCCTTGGCCAGCGCGGCGCTGGTCGTGCCCGCGAAGCCTCGCCGGGCGAAGAGGCAAGCCGCCTTGCACACGATGTGGGCCTTCCGCTCTTCTGCGCTCATCAGGCAGCGCTTGTTCTTCTCACCGACCATGAGTCGCCTCCCCAGGCGAGAGTGAGCGCTCACTCACTCAATAGTGTGTGAGTATTCACCCACCGGGAGTCGCCGCAACGATGCGGGCGATTTCGCGCTAAGTCACTGAGATCTCGTGCCCCGCCCCCTGCCAGCGCAGCGACACCAAGGAGCTGTCGCAGTCAGCGACAGCTCCCTCTCCAATCGATCCTGAACGGAGAAAACTGGAAAACTCGAAGAGGGCAGCTCCGCTGAGCAGTCACCGCGCTCTCCAGTTTTCGAGTTTTCTCCGTTCAATCCAAGAAGCGCGAAGGTCCTGCCGCTCTCAGCGACAGCTTCCTTCTTGTTCGAGCTCCGGAACGCAAAGGAGCCGTCGCCCCAGCGACGGCTCCTCGCACTCCAGTCCGCGAGCGCTTCCTACTCGGCGTAGGCGTCCATGGACGGGCAGCTGCACACCAGGTGGCGGTCGCCGAAGGCGTTGTCGATCCGCCCCACCACCGGCCAGAACTTGTGCTCGCGCAGCCAGGGCGCGGGATAGGCCGCCTGCTCGCGGCTGTAGGGGTGGGTCCACTCCCCGACCAGGAGGTCCTGCGCGGTGTGCGGCGCGTGCTTGAGCGGGTTGTCGTCCTGGGGCAGCTCGCCCGCCTCGACGGCGCGGATCTCCTCGCGGATCGCGATCATGGCGTCGCAGAAGCGGTCGAGCTCCTCCTTGGACTCGCTCTCGGTCGGCTCGACCATCAGGGTCCCCGCCACCGGCCAGGACATGGTCGGGGCGTGGAAGCCGAAGTCCATCAGCCGCTTGGCCACATCGTCGACCGTGATCCCCGCGCTCTTCTGGAGCGGGCGCAGGTCGAGGATGCACTCGTGGGCGACCCGATCCGCGTTGCCCCGGTAGAGGACCGGGTAGTGCGGCGCGAGACGCGCGGCGATGTAGTTGGCGTTGAGGATCGCGAGCTCCGTCGCGCGGGTCAGGCCGCGCGGGCCCATCAGCGCGATGAACGCGTAGCTGATCGGCAAGATGCTCGGGCTCCCCCAGGGCGCCGCCGAGACGGCCCCGATCGCCTGCTCGCCGCCGCACTCCACGACCGCGTGGCCGGGCAGGAAGGGCGCGAGGTGCTCGCCCACGCAGATCGGGCCCATGCCCGGGCCGCCGCCGCCGTGCGGAATGCAGAAGGTCTTGTGCAGGTTGAGGTGGATCACGTCGGCGCCGAACTCGCCGGGCCGGCTCAGGCCGACCAGCGCGTTCATGTTGGCGCCGTCGAGGTAGACCTGCCCGCCGAACTCGTGCACGACCGAGCACACCTCGCGGATCGTCTCCTCGAACACGCCGTGGGTGCTGGGGTAGGTGACCATCAGCGCCGAGAGGCTGTCCTTGTGCTCGGCCGCCTTGGCGCGCAGGTCGGCGACGTCGATGTTCCCCTCGTCGTCGCAGGCGATCGGGACGACCTTCATGCCGGCCAGCACGGCGCTCGCGGGGTTGGTCCCGTGGGCCGAGGTCGGGATCAGGCAAATGTGGCGCTGCCCCTCGCCGCGGGCCTGGTGGTAGGCCCGGATCGTGAGCAGACCCGCGTACTCGCCCTGCGAGCCCGCGTTGGGCTGGAGCGAGACGCCCTTGAAGCCGGTGATCTCCGCCAGCCAGCGCTCGAGGCGCGCGAAGAGCTCCTGGTAGCCCGCGGCCTGCTCGAGGGGCACGAAGGGGTGAATCCCGCCGAAGCCCTCCCAGGTGACGGGGATCATCTCGACGGTCGCGTTGAGCTTCATCGTGCAGGACCCGAGCGGGATCATGCTCGTGGTCAGCGAGAGGTCGCGCGACTCGAGCCGCTTGATGTAGCGCAGCAGCTCGGTCTCGCTGTGGTAGCGGCTGAAGACCTCGTGCTCCATGAAGGCGCTCTCGCGCGCGAAGGGCGCCGGGATCGCCTCGGGCTCACGGGCCGCGGCGTCGGCCGCCAGGCTCCCGCCGAAGCTCTCCACGATCGCGACCAGGTCCTGGGGGCGCGCCGTCTCGTCGAGGCTGATCCCCACGTCCCCGTCGCCGAGGTCGCGCAGGTTGATCCGCCGCGCGCGCGCGGCCTCGAGCACCTGCGCCGCCGTGGTCCCGCTGGGCGGGGTCACGCGCAGGGTGTCGAACCAGGGCCCCTCGCCCAGGGCGCAGCCCGCCGCGGCCAGCGCGTCGGCCAGCTGGGTCGTCAGCGCCCGGATCCGCCGCGCGATCCGCTTCAGCCCGTCGGGGCCGTGGTAGACGGCATACATGGACGAGATCACGGCCAGGAGCACCTGCGCCGTGCAAATGTTGCTGGTCGCGCGTTCGCGGCGAATGTGCTGCTCGCGGGTCTGAAGCGCGAGGCGCAGGGCCGGCCGCCCCTGCACGTCCTGGCTGACGCCGACCACGCGGCCGGGCATGTTGCGGCGGTGCTTGGCGGCGGTCGCGAGGAAGCCCGCGTGGGGACCGCCGTAGCCGAGCGGGACGCCCAGCCGCTGCGCGCTGCCGACGACCACGTCGGCGCCCCACTCGCCCGGCGGGCGGAGCAGGGTCAGCGCGAGCAGGTCGCTCGCGACGACGACCATCGCCTTGGCCTCGTGGGCGCGCTGGACGAAGGCCTCGTAGTCGACGATCCGCCCGTCGCTGCCGGGGTATTGGAGCAGCGCGGCGAAGGCCTCGCCGAAGTCACAGCTGCCGGGCTCGCCGACCACGACCTCGATCCCGAGCGGCTCGGCGCGGGTCTTCACGACCGCGATCGTCTGCGGGTGGCAGTCGGCGGCCACGAAGAAGATCCGCTTCTTGGAGCGCCCTGCCCGCAGGCAGAGGGTCATGGCCTCGGCCGCCGCGGTGCCCTCGTCCAGGAGCGAAGAGTTGCTGACCTCCATCCCGGTCAAGTCCATGACCAGGGTCTGGAAGTTGAGCAGCGCCTCGAGGCGCCCCTGGGCGATCTCGGCCTGGTAGGGCGTGTATTGGGTGTACCAGCCGGGGTTCTCGAGCACGTTGCGCTGGACCACCGGCGGCGTGATCGTGCCGTAGTAGCCCATCCCAATGAAGGAGCGGAACACCTCGTTGCGGCCGGCCAGGTCGGCCAGGTCCTCGAGGCAGGCCCGCTCGCTGGGGAAGGCCGCCGGCAGGTCGAGGGGACGCTCGCTGCGAATCGTGGCCGGCACGGCCTGGTCGATCAGCGCCTCGAGGGAGTCCAGCCCCAGCTCGGCGAGCATCGCGGCCGCGTCCGCGGGGCGGGGCCCCACGTGGCGATCGACGAAGGCGTCGGTGGGCTCGGTCGGACCCGCGGGCGGCGCCCAGCGGTCCGGAGTCGTGTCCGTCGTGGTGTCGGTCATGGGTGCCTTCCCGCGGGCGCGCGGCCCGCGCGTCCAGGGCCGGCGGCAGCCCTGAAAGGATGGGAACGACGAATGTCTGACAGCGAACTCTCGCACTCGAGGGAAAACTGCGGTCGAGGCGCTCGAGAGTCGTGCCTCTGAAGATACGACGTTAGGCGATTGGGTGCGTTCAAAGTGTCCAGGACCTCTCGTCCAGCGAGCCCCGCAGCACACGATCGCCGAGTCGTAGCTGGGCCCAAAGACGGGGGGGCTGGGGGGCGCAGCCCCCCAGGATTACCCGCAGTGAGCCTCGTAGGCGGCCTCGTCCAGGAGGGCGCCATGCTGGCTGGCGTCGCTGGGCTTGATCTTGATCATCCAGCCCTCGCCCTGAGGCGAGGCGTTGATCGCGGGGAGCTCGTCCTCGCTGGTGAAGCGCTCGTTGATCTCCTCGACCGTCCCGCTGACGGGGGCGAAGAGCTCCGAGGTCGCCTTGACCGAGTCGATCTCGCCGAAGACCTGGCCCTGCTCGACCGTGTCGCCCGCGGCGACGCGGTAGTCGAGGAAGGTGAGGTCGTTCAGCTCGTCGACGGCGTGCTGCGTGATACCGCAGGTCACCAGCCCGTCGTCCTCGAGTCGGGCCCACTCGTGCTTCTCGGTGTAGCGGGTCTCGGCCATGGCTCCTCCTAAGGGCCGAGATAATACGCGCCCCCTCCCCCAGGCCGAAACCGGGGGGGAGAGGTTTCCCAAGGGGCGCCGGCGCCCCCAAACTGCTAGGGTTCCAGCGTGAGTGAGGCCAAGGATCGGCTGCTGAGGATCGCCCACAAGCGCACCCAGGCGCCGCGCTCCTGCTTGACCGACGAGATCCGCTCCCGCCTGGGCGAGATCCGCCTCGACCGCTGGGTCGTCCCCGAGGACATGTCGCTGGGCTACTACACCCCCTTCTGGGAGGAGCTCAGCGAGGAGGAGCGGCGCGCGCTCAACCACTGGGTCTACGCGCTGACCTACTCGCGGATCCGCAACGGCGAGTGCTACGTCCTCGAGACCAACGCCGCGATCAGCGCCTACCTCCGCCCCCACGCGCCCGCGGTCGCCGAGCTCCTCGACCGCGAGAGCGCGGAGGAGGTCGACCACGTGGACGCCTTCGACCTCGCCCGCGGGCGGGTGTGCGAGGTGATCGGCCTGGGCGACTGGCGCTGGCCCACCAAGCGCGGCAACGGCGTGATCAGCTCCCCGACCGCGATCCGCGGCCTGCTGCGCACCTTCGGCTCGGACTACGTGGTGTCCTACTTCCTCGGCCGCGGCCTGGCCAACCACATGGGCAAGGGCTTCGAGGCCCCGATCGCCCGCGACGCCGAGGGCTGCGCCGCGACGCGCGAGCTCTCGCTCCAGCACACCCTCGACGAGAGCCACCACATGGCGGTCTCGGGGCTGATGGCCGCCGCGGCCCCCGAGCTGGTGCCGGGGTCCTCCCCGCGGCGCGGCGCCCTCTACCGCCGCATGTTCCGCGGGCTCCAGCAGGGGATCGTGCGCTACACCTTCGGCCAGACGATCTACAAGAGCCACGAGCGGCGCCTCTCGCACGCCGCCCTGGCGCGGGTCCCGGCCCTGGCCAAGCGCAGCCCGGCCTTCCGGCGCGAGCTGGTCGAGGCCCACTTCGAGGCCACGAGCGGCCTCGAGCGCTCGCGCAACAAGGTCATGCCCCGCCCGAACCGGCGCCTGCTCGACGGCGCCGCGCTCTGCGAAGAGGACCGCCAGCTGTGGGAACAAGAGCTGGTGGCAGGCCAGGGGAACCTGCGCTTCTTCGGCTGAGACTCAAGCCGGCGGCGAAACCGAAGAGGGCGCTTCGAAGCCCTCGGCGATCGCGTCCTTGAGCTGCTGCGCGCTGAAGGGCTTGCGCAGCAGCCCGACGAAGCCCTTCGCGAGGAGCGCGTCCTCGGTCAGGGAGGGCGCCCCGCTCATGAGCACGAAGGGCAGCTCCAGCCCTTCCGCGCGGGCCCAGTCGAAGAGCTCCAGCCCGCTCTGCCCGGGCAAGCGCTCGTCGCTGAGCACGAGCTGGATCGACGACTCCGCCTGGAGCAGCGCGCGGGCCTCCTCGGCCGAGCCGGCCGTCAGGAGCTCGTAGGGCTCCTTGCGCAGGAGGGTCTGGACCATGGTCTGGACCAGGGCCTCGTCCTCGACGAAGAGCACCGTAGCTTGGCCTGGGTCGCTGGCGCGGCTCGTCTCCTGCTCGAGCTCGCGCCGGAGGCAGGGCAGGATCACCCGGAAGGTCGTGCCCTGGCCCGGCTCCGAGTCGATCGCGATCTCCCCCTTGTGGTCCTGCACGATCCCGTGGGTCACGGCCAGCCCCAGGCCGGTGCCTTGGTCCTTGGTCGTGAAGAAGGGCTCGAAGATCCGCTCCTTGACCTCGCTCGGAATCCCGGCGCCATCGTCGCTCACCGCCACCTCGAGATAGAGCCCCTCCTCCAGCCCCAGCCGGGTCGCCTCCGCCGCGGAGAGCTCGCGCGTCCGAGCGCGGAGGGCCACGCTGCCGCCCTCGGGCGGCAGCGCCTGGCTGGCGTTGGTGATCAGGTTCGTCAGGACCTGGTGCAGCCGCCCCGAGTCGCCCATCACCACCACCTCGGGGTCGAGGTCCAGCTCGACCGCGAAGCGGATCGGGGGGCGCAGGGTCGTGCGGAAGAGCTTGCCGATCTCCTCCAGCACCGGCAGCGCGCGCACCTGCCGCACCACGTGCTCCCGGCGGCGGGCGAAGGTCAGGATCTGCTCGACCACCTGTCGCGAGCGCTCGATCACCGCGCTGGTCTGCTCGAGGCAGTCCTGGACCTGCGCCCTGTCGTCGTTGCCGAGCGAGATCCGCGCGATCTCGTTGAAGCCGAGCAGGGCGGCGAGGTGGTTGTTGTATTCGTGGGCCACACCGCCCGCGAGGGTCCCGATCGTCTCGAGGCGCTGGCGCCGCTCGAGGGCCAGGAGCAGCTCGGCTCGCTCGGCGCTGGCCCGCTGCTGCGCGCGGATCAGGTAGGCCAGCGCGGCGGCGGCCAGGATCCCCAGCAGGCCGGCCAGGTCGGCCAGCGGCGTCTGAGCGGCCGCGAGCAGGCGCGGGCCAGGCCGCAGCGCCACGGTCCAGATCCGATCCCCGACCCGAAAGTCGCGCTCGATCGCCCAGTCGGCCGAGCCTGCGAGGAGCGACTCGTAGACGGGGCGGTCGGAGCCGCTGAGCGCGATCGAGTAGACCTCGGTCAAGTCGCCGCGCTTCAAGATCGGCTCGACCAGGGTCGGGATGCGAAACACCGGGTTCAGGATCGCGACCAGCTCGCCCTGACGGTGAACCGGGAGGTAGCCGGTGAAGCCGCGCCCGCCCTGATAGAGGTCGATCGGCGGCGAGAAGCGGTCCTTGCCGTCGTCCTGGACCCCCGCCACGATCGCGCCCGCGACGGGGTGGCGGGTCAGGTCCTTGCCGAGCGCGGAGCGGTTGGGCTGCCCGGGGACGACCCGGCGAATCAACCCCTTGGGGTCGATCCAGTTGACGGCGAGCAGCCCCGGGAAGCGCGCCTGCTGGGCCAGCACGGCGTGGCGGAAGGCCACCTCGGAGTCCGCCTCGCCGACCTGGATCAGCTCGCGCACGCCCTCCGCGACCGCGATTCGGGCGCGGATCGCCTCCTCCAGGCGGATCGCGACCTGCTCGCAGGTCAAGCGCGTCTGCAGCTCGATCCGGGCCCGTGCTTGCACGCGCTGCACGACCCACGCCCCCACGCAGGCGGCGGAGATCAACGCGAAGGAGAGCGGCGCGACCCAGCTACGACTCACCCTCCCACTGTGCGTGCGCTGCTCCTGCTCTGCAAGCAGAGCCAGCTCACTCATGGACCAGCGCGCAGCCAGCCCCAGGCCGCGCGGAGCTCCTCGCGGACGGCGCTGGCGCGGACATGGTGCCCGCCGGTGTACCAACCGAGTCGAGCTGGGACCCCAGCCCGCTCGAGGCGTCGCAGCGCAGCGCGGGCGTCGTCGGCGGACCAGGAGGAGCGCCCGTGCAGGAGCGCCACCCGCAGCGCCCCGCGCGCTCGCGCCAGGCGCCCCAGGTCGGGGGAGTAGCTGCCCTCGAGCGAGAGCACGCCAGCGAAGCGCTCGGGCCGGCGGATCGCCACGGCGTAGGCCGCCTCCGCCCCGAGGCTCACTCCGCCCAGGTAGACCGGCCCCGGCTGACCCTCGCTCAACAGGTCGAGCGCGAGCTCGGCGGCGGGGAGGCCGGCCTCCAGCCCCTCGAAGGCCTTGCGCAGGGCCCCCCGCGGGAGGACCAGCTTGAAGCGCGCCGCCCCGGGCAGGTCCCGCCGCAGCCAGGTCTGGTGCGGCTCGGGGCGGTCGAAGGCGCCGTGCAGCCAGATCAGCGTCCCGGCGGGCTCGCCCGCGGGCGGGTCCACGAGGACCTCGAGCGACTCGCGCGCCCTCGCGCGCGCCCTGCGGACGAGCTCGGCCCGCCCCGGGAGGGCGCGCAGCGCCGCGCTCCGCTCCAGGGCCCCAAACGCGTAGCCCTCGCGCGCGAAGAGCTCGCGCAGGCAGCCGCGGGCGAGCTCGGGCTCGCTGGGCGCCGCGCGCTCGGCGCAGCGCAGCAGCGCGTGGAGCTCG